>DASSCG010000586.1:0-6481 GCA_035697925.1 Pyrinomonadaceae bacterium | reverse complement strand
AGAGCGGCAACGCGGTTCGCAAAACCTAATAACTCGGAACCCCAGCAAGGTTCAAAAAGTTCAAGGGCGTAGCGAAGCCGTTTCGCAGAAATCCGCATTTGATGTAGGGGCTTCATCTTTAACGGCTGGTACATTCCTTTGCTCAGCTTTTCAACTTCCTCTAAACGTTCAATGATTATCCGCCGGGCAACTTTGCGGTACGAAACAGCCGCGTGCCCACTGGCGTTTTCTGATTTTCCTGGTTTTGCCGCCGTTGCGGCTTCAATCGCTGCGACAAAGTCTCTTTGAAGCACTCGCAGTCGAGTTCTCTGCAACGCTCTTTGTAAATCGCGACGCCCTTGTTTTCGGATATTCTCACGAGAAACAACAATCTGATCCACAATCGCGGCTGGTCCTATGGGTGCACCGGCACCCAGCTTTTGCAGCCCGGCGATAGCCACGTCTTGATCTCTTACAACCCCAAGCGCATCCGCCAGATCTTTCACCTGGGCCAGAACATTGCCGAGTTTGCGCTTGCGCAGGTAAGGCATGAAATCCCGCAGCGCTCCGCGCAGACGTCGTGACGAGACGCGCATGTCGTGAACGCCTTCAGGGTCACCCCAATCCAATGCTTTCGCACGCTGTTCGCACATCTCACCAAATCGTGTGCAGAGAACAACTCGAATGGCGTCGGTGGCCAACGCATCGTAATCAACACCGGATATTTTTTTAGGCTTTGCCATAGAATTTAGGCGCGTTTAGTTTTAGCTCGTTTGACACTTAGGTTCAGAGTCTTCTTAAACGCCTGTTCAAATAAATCCTTCTTGTGTTCTGCTTCGAGTAGCTCGTTGGTGCAATCAAGTGTGCTTTGCAATTCAAGGTTCATAGCAGCGTTAACGTGGCAATCGAGATCCGAAACTCTGGAGTCGTGGTTTCTATCCAACGCATCGGCCAGCCGAACGATTCCGCCAAGCCGGCAAACAGTTTCTCGATCCGCAGCATTCAGAGCTTCATACTCGGCATGACTGTGCTTCGGTAACGGGCCGCGATGATAACGCGCGATGTTCGCGATTACTGCACGCTCCGACTCAGAAAAGCCAGTCAACTCGGAGTTGGCTATCAAGTAACGAGAGTGTTTGTGATGTGACTCGGTCGCGATGTGATAACCAACATCATGCAAGAGCGCCGCGGCCAGCAGGAGGGTGCGATGGTGTCTGGTAAGGTTTTCACTTGCTGAAAGGAAATCGAAAATCTTGCCGGCAAGTTTTGCGACGTGATGTGCGTGGCCGGCTTCGTACCCAAAGCGCCGGCCGACCGCATCGACACCACGAAGTTTCTGATCGGCAAAGTCCGTCAGCGGGGGACGCGCTTCGTCTTCCCATTCGCGAAGCTGATCGATGATGACACCTTCGCGCAAGGCCCAATCACATGTCCTCAACGAGTTGATGCGGAGGGCCCGCATGGCGCCCTCGAGTATTTGGCCACCAGCGACAACGATCTCGGAGCGTTGCACGCTCAAGCCGGCCAGATCACGTCTTTCTGCCAATCGCATTTTTCCCAAAGTGAAGTTCAAAGCTGATAGTTGGTCGAGGACAATTTCTGCTTCGGCTGGTTGTGCCTCCAGCTCCTTTTTCGGCACGTCATTGTTGCCACGTGCGCGCAACAGCCGCCCCAATGCCAAAATTGTTCCGGATGTGCCGGTTGCTTGTTGCCAGGATTTCCCTCGCAACTGTCTTGCCGGACGTTCGAACGCAGCCCGGACCTCAGTAGCAAGATCAAGGAGCTCTTTTGCCTTGGGCGGATTCGAGGCGAGATATCGCTCAGTTAGTCTTACAGCTCCAAGTTTGACCGAAATCAGCGAAAGGGGCACTCCGTCTTTGAAAAGCGACAACTCAGTGGAGCCGCCGCCGATATCAACGTTCACTGTTGTTGCTCGACTTCGGGTGCAGCCCCGTGATGCCGCTAGTCCGATGAGACGCGCTTCTTCAATCCCGGAGAGAACTTCTACCTTGACGCCTGTTTTTTGCCCAACTTCGCGGATGAAACGAGCTGAATTCTTCGCTTCACGGATCGAGGCCGTCGAGACTGCGATAATTTTCTCAGCTCCGCGAGCTTCGGCTATTGCTTTGAACCGCTTGATACAGTCGGTCGCACGTTCGATCGCCTCTTGGGCAAGGTGTCCACGACTAAGAGTGTGATGACCCAGGCGCACTACTTCTTTCTCACGACAAAGAACTGCAAACGAATCACTCGCCGCGGCATCAACCACGGCGAGCTTGATTGAATTCGAGCCTATGTCTATCGCTGCTAGTTTCACGACGGAACGATCTTTTTGAGCTTGTCTTCGCGAGGCGCTGGCTTCAATTCTCGCATAGCGGGACTCATGGGTGGTCGTGAGGTAGGTTCATCAAGAAGCTTGGCGACCGCGCGGCGCAGGTCAGCAGCAACCCGACGCGCCGATCGCGATGAGTTAAGCACATGGAATTTATATTCAGTTGACATGCGATCAAAAACGGACAGCATCTTTGTCTGATAGGCAATAAAACTATCGTAGAAATCATCTCCAAGATGGAGGTCCATTCCCGATTCCCAGTAATCAAAGCCGCGACCTGATGCCAGCACTCGATCGACCAACTGCTGTGGTGATTCGATCCTCAGATAGAAAACCGCATCAGGAATCAGCGCCATTCCATAAATGTCACGAACCCAGTTGGAATCAATTCCACGAACTTCAGCGCGGGCCATTGCTGAGTAGATGTAGCGATCGGTCAGGACCACAAATCCGGCACGCAAGGCCGGCAACATCTCGTTTTCGAGCCTGTCGATGAAATCGGTTGCGTAAAAAAGCTGCATGGTGAGGCGGCCAAGCGTGTGACCTGTTTTTGCCTCTTTGATTCCGCGCCCAGCCAGAACTGATCGAGTCATGCCGGTATCAAGCACAGCGTGACCGCGCGACTCGAGCCAGCTTCGCAGCAAAGCTGTGTGAGTCGATCTTCCAACGCCGTCTGTGCCTTCTATGACAATCAGCTTACCGCTGTAATCCGCACGTTCAATTCCCGGAAGCGGCGTGCCATAAAAATGGTTGTCGCTAATTTTGCTTGAACCGCCTTCCCTTCAGATGTTGAGCCAACAAGCGTCGGGCTTCTCGCTGTTGCTGTTCAATTGACCGGGTAGCATCGATTGGAGTCAATCCAAACTCGTCAATCATTCGATCATACTCGTCGAGGATTTTCCCCTGAAAAGTTTTGAAGCTGTCCTCAGGTTCGTCACTCCAACCCATGTCGAGTCCTGCCTCGTAGTATTTCAGGTTTGGCCGAGCAGAAACGATTCGGTCGACAGCGACATCAAGCGGAGCTCTGAAGAGGAAAGCCACCGTAGGCTTCACCGCGAAGGAGTAAACTTTCCGTACCCAGTCACGATCGCAACCTCTGGCTACGTCACGAGCAAATGCGGTATAGATGTAACGATCGGCAAGTACTATCGCACCGGCCTTCAATGGAGGAATGATATTTCGCTCCATGCGATCGGCAAAATCAGTGGCATGAAGCAAGGAGAAGGTGGCTGGGGTAAATAGTCGACGTTTTTTGGCACGCTTAGTTGTATCCTTAACCAAAGGCGAAGAATTCCATTCAGAAAAGAATACTGGAAAACCCTCAGCCTTGAGCCACTGATAGATTAGCGACAGTTGGGTAGACTTACCACTGCCGTCTGTGCCTTCAACGACAAACAATTTTCCCGGAAAACGGTGGTTCCCGTATGAAATCATTGCGCGTGGAATCTAGTTGACTTGTGTTACAGGTTTGTAAACTTTGACCCCTGAACCCGATATGAAAACGATATATCTACTGCGCCACGCAAAATCGAGTTGGAAAGATGAGAGTCTTTCCGACATTGAGCGACCACTCAACGGTCGCGGGAAAAAAGCCGCTGACACTATGGGTGCCTTTTTGAAGAGAGAAAAAATTCTGGTTGACCTCGTATTGAGTTCTTCTGCGGTCAGGGCACGGCAAACTACTGAGCGCGTCCTTGTGTCCGCAAATATTGTAACAGATGTGCGTTTTGATGAGAGGATCTATGAAGCCGGAGTTCAAAGGCTGGTAGAGATCGTCAGGCAAATTGAGAATGGCAAAAAGAACGTTGTCCTCGTGGGACACAATCCCGGATTCGAAGAGTTGCTTGAATGGTTAACAGGCACCATCGAAAGAATGCAAACAGGTGCGCTCGCGAAGATCGGCCTGAAAACCTCAACTTGGGACTCCGTTCGCGAGAAGAGTGGGACCTTGGAGTGGATCGTAAGACCGAAGCAGCTGCCAAAGGATTAGCGGTGCAGCGGCGCCGGCCTCCTAACTTAAAATTGGACCAAGGATGATTTTTGAAGTTTTGGGTTTGTGTCAGGACTCGTCGTATTTCTTCAGTGCGGGAACCGTGATGAATTCGTCGGTCTCGATAATGTAGGCGGTAAGGTTGTAACCGTAAACACAACCAGTATCCAGTCCGATCGCTTTTTTTGCACGGCGAGGTTCGGGGGCGGGCCAGTGGCCGAACAGCACTGTCTTCTCTCCGTAATAGACGTGGTACCAGGGGGTGCCTTCATCGCTCTCCCGATCAGGTCCGAGCGTGCGAAGCCGAGTGAGGTCACCAGTAGTCTGCGAATAAAGCTCCACGTTTGGACGCAAGCCGGCGTGGACGACGAGATGGGTATCCAGGTCAATCGTAAATGGTAAGCGGTTCAAGAAGCTCGCGTACGCATCCTTCTCGCCTTTAAGTTCTTTGTGTGTCTCTTTTTGGGCGGGTTTGAGTTCAATGTCTTCACCGTTCCACTTACGGCGAAGCGCGAGATCGTGATTACCAATCACGGTTGTAAACCGCGCATCCGTCATGAATTTTTCCAATACTTCACGACTCTTAGGCCCTTTAGTAATGAGGTCTCCAACGGAAACGACACGATCGTCCTCCCCGAGCTCTGCCTTTTCAAGCAGTGCCATCAGTTCGTCATAACACCCGTGTATGTCCCCAACAACGATTGTGCGAGCTGCCATCGACACCTACCTCTGTTTGATCTCAATTGATTCCATTGTTTATATCTCATAAGTACTCGAAAAAGCGAGACAGCTGACTTAGGGGAAGCTGACAGGCTAACGGAGGGACTCTGAAAGGCATCGCTGCAGGAGCCATCGTCCGAGCGCGATCACAGAATCCTGAACAACGCACAACTTGCGAAGTGTCAACAAGTCGACTCTGGTAAAGCGAGGTTCGTACATCAAATCGCCGACCTGCAGGCACTAAAGGCGTTTGCATGGCGTGAACAAGTGGCGATTGTTGAAATGAAGTGCTGATCTCGGTGACATGATGCCTGAAAGATGAAGTATCCTATTCTTCTGGCTGTTGAGTTTGAGGATTTATGTTCTATCTGACATATGTTCCTGGGCCGCCGCTTAGCGAATTCGTGGATTACTTTTGGCTGTTTAATGGAGGACAAGCACCTCGAAAAGAACGGATCGTTCCAAGTGGCACAAGTGAGCTAGTAATCAACCTTCGTGCTGACGAAATTCGCATTCATCATCCAGCGCATTCGAAACATAGACGCCTTTCAGGCGCGGTTCTGTCAGGACCTTATTCGAGCATACTCGTCGTGAACGCAATGCAACACGAATCAATGATGGGTGTGCATTTCAAGCCCGGTGGCGCGTTTCCATTTCTCGGCGCTCCTGCGAGCGAACTGACAGATGCACATGCTGACCTGGCCGAACTGTGGGGTCGATCAGCTAACAAACTTCGCGAACGTCTGTGCGAAGCTGTCGGGCCTCGGGATCGATTTCAGATCATGGAGCAGGTCCTCCTGGATCGCCTTCGTCGTTCTCCAAAAGGCCGGCGCGCTATAGCAACCGCATTGGACGCGTTTGGCCTATACGGCACTGGAGCTTCGGTTCGAGATGTCGCACGAGAGGTTGGTATCTGCCAGCGGCGGTTCACCAAGGTTTTCGCTGCTCAAGTTGGCCTCACTCCAAAAGTCTTCTGCCGCATATTGCGATTTCAGCGGGCGCGCACTTTGGCGGATCAGATCGAGAAACCCAATTGGGCACAGCTAGCGTCGACCTGCGGATATTTCGATCAGTCGCATTTGATAAACGACTTTCAGGAATTCTCGGGCTTTAGCCCTACAGAGTACCTCCGTCGCCTTCGCAAACATCAGCATGATGGTCGCTTAAAAAGCAACCATGTACCGCTGCACGGATAGGTCCATTTTTTCCAATACTAGAATCCTTTGGAACGGTATAGTTTGCTCACAAAGGTGTGACAGATACTCCGCGAATTGAGCGGGCGAGGTGTGATATGAGGAGATGGTGCGCTTTTCTAGTGTGTTTCGTTGCTATCGTAATAGGAGGTTGTATGAGCGAAAAGGGATCGTCCGGGGCTGGCTTGGACGCAAAGGAAGGTCAACGGGTGGTCGTGGGTCTTTGGGGTGTTCGGTATCAGGTGAAGGACGTGAAGCGTTCTATCG
>DASSCG010000585.1:0-4224 GCA_035697925.1 Pyrinomonadaceae bacterium | reverse complement strand
ATTGGTGGAATTCTCTCCTTACTGAATCACTATTGGATGCGCAGTTCAATTTCGGCCGGCTTTGCATTAGCCCTTGGCCAGGGTACCAAGCCACAGATCAAATTGGCGCCGTATGTGCTGCGGTACTTCGTGGTTGGTACGGTCGTCTTTGCGGCTTACAAGCTGAACATTGTTTCATTACCCGCAACGGTAGCCGGCCTCTGTAGTTTTGTGGTGGCATTATTTGTAGAAGCATTTAGGGAGTTTTATTCCGCAATCATTCATCGAGAGGAAATCAATTAATGTTCTGGTTGGAAACAGCCAAGGCTGCCGAGCACGGTGAAACCGCGGCGAAGTCCGCACATCACACTCCGATCATCGTCGAAATGGTTAATCACTACTTCGGCGAGCCGATTTACGAGCTTCAAATGAAGTACACCTACCCTCGCTGGCAGGCGTTCTTCGCTAAATTCCACACAACCCCGGAAGCCGTGTTTGGGCCATACAGTCCTGAGACAGCCATTCCCTGGTATACGGTGATGTTTATTATTGCTTGCATACTGAGTGTCACCATTATCTGGATCCTTAAAGGGAAGCTCTCAACTGAAGAGCCGGGACCAGGCCAGCAAACACTGGAAGTAGGTGTACTGGCTGTGCGTTCGATGCTGGCAGACATTGTTGGCCCACATGGACTGAAATATTTCCCGGTGGTAATGACCTTCGCTGTCTTGATTCTGGTTTCCAACTTGATGGGCCAATTTCCATTATTCATGTCGCCCACCGCGGCAACGAGCGTGACTTTTGCCCTCGGTCTGACGTCGTTTTTCTACTACAACTACGTGGGCATCGCAGAGAATGGAATTCTTGGCCACTTGAAACATCTCGCCGGTCCAATCTGGTGGATCTCGTGGTTGATCTTCCCGATTGAGTTGATCAGCAATTTTATTCGTCCGTTCTCGCTGGGCATCCGTCTATTCGGAAACATATTTGCCGATGAGCAAGTCACAAGTACGGTCGCGAGCATCTTCCCTCCGTTTACTTACTGGTTGTTGCCGGTGTTGCTCATGCCGCTCGGAGTCTTCGTGGCATTTGTCCAGACGTTTGTTTTTATCCTGCTATCACAGCTCTATCTAAGCGAAGTGTCGCATGCGCCGCACGAGGAGCATCATGAGAATGGGCATGAGGAAGTTGAGAATCACGTTAGCCTGGATCAGCAGGAGGCGTTGGCGACTTCCTGAGGACTGTCGATCCAAAATTTATACCAAGCGCGTTTTGAGCGGCCGAGAGCAAATGTGCCCGGCGCGTTGATCGCACAGGTAGTTACACAGAGTACAGAGCCATAGATTAGAGACACACCGGCGTCATAGCTTCGATTTTTGAGGCCCCGAAATGTCTGTCTCGCAGGAGCGCCGTTGTTCGAGGGGCGGTGGATACCGGATACAGGCGAAATTATATCAACCCGGTTTGGACGCTAATTGAAGTAACTGTATTCACTGATTCCGAAGCACCACTTCGGACGGAGAAAGTCGATGAAAAAACTCAGGATCCTATTCTTCGCGCTGGTCGGCGTGTTGATGACGGCGATGCCGGTATTCGCACAAGCACCCGTGCAGGAAGCCGATAGCTCAGCCGGGCTCAAAGCCATTGCAGCCGGCGTTGGTTTTGCCATTGCCGTCTTTGGAGGCGCTCTGGGCCAATCGCGTATTGGCGCTGCAGCCTGCGAAGGGGCCGCTCGTAATCCAGGCGCGTCCGCCAAAATCCAGACCATGATGATTCTAGGGCTGGCGCTGATCGAATCGCTGGTTCTATTCGCGCTGGTGATTGTGTTTGTGAAAACCTAGCCCTGAACTCCGGCGTTACAACACGAGATGCGAGCGAGGCCATCGGGCTTCGCTCGCATTTTGTTTTTGGCTGTCCGATAAACTTTAATTTGTCGGGCGTTACGACATGCTAAAGCTTATTGGACATCAAACCCATCACCTCTTTTTGACCATCTTTGCTTGTCTTGAAAGCTGTGTGATAGGCTGACATCTCTCCCAAACAAAAGCAGCGAGGCACCATCCGTCAAATGAAAACTTGCCCGAATTGCGGAAAAGAGTATCCGGACACCACTACTCTCTGTCCGTCTGACGGTGTTGCTCTAGAGAAAACCGGCGACTCGCTACTCGGTAAAGTGCTTGCGAGCAAGTACCGAATGGATGAGCGTCTTAATGAAGGAGGGATGGGCGCAGTTTATCGTGGCACGCACGTCTTGATGGACAAGACCGTTGCAGTCAAGGTGCTACGTCCCGCGCTTGCAGCTGACGAAAAAATCGTTGCTCGTTTTTCCAGGGAGGCTCGCGCTGCATCTCGAATTTCTCATCCACATGCGTTAAGCGTTACAGACTTTGGAGAGTCAGAAGACGGCGTCGTTTTCCTGGTGATGGAATACCTCGACGGTAAAACCCTGAAGGAGATCATTCGAGAGCAAGGTCCGATGGCACTTTCACGGGTGGTCGAAATCATCCGGCAGGTAGGCGGAGCATTGGATGCAGCGCATGAACAAGGCGTAGTGCATAGGGATTTAAAGAGCGACAACATCATGTTGTTGAATTCCGCCGGCCCGGACTACGCAAAAGTGCTGGACTTCGGAATCGCAAAGATAAAAGAGCCAACGGGCGAGTACGATCCCGGTCTCACCGCCCCTGATTTAGTAATTGGTACGCCGCAATACATGTCGCCCGAGCAGTGTTCTCAAGCATCGGAAATTGACGCTCGTTCCGATCTTTACTCCCTGGGCGTAATAATTTACGAGATGCTGGTCGGACACGTGCCTTTCACAGGTCCATCGCCAACCTCCATCATGATGCAGCACATGCAGGCTGACCGACCGTCGGTTTTGCAGGAAAGACCCGATTTGCCGGAAGGGGTAAGAGATGTTGTGTCACGGGCCATGGCAAAGAGTCCGTATGATCGCTACCAACGAGTTGGGGATCTAGTCGACGACCTGATCAAGGTTTCAGGAATGACACCTTCAACGGAGACACCAGTGCCCACGACATCTGCCAGCCATCGGATCGTCGTTCCTACTAAGTCGACTGGTGAGCGTCCGCTGACGGAACCGGATGAGGAGACTATGGTCCGCCCCCGCGTCCAAAATCGTCCGGTGGCAAGTACTGCCCCGCGCACCAATGAGATGTACGCCCCCCCACCGAGCAATCTAAACCTTTGGAAGGTTTTGATTCCATCCCTCGCTGGTTTGCTTGTAGTGTTTGCGGTTGTATATGCGTTAACTAGAGGACCAGAGCCGACAAATAACAATCAGTCACAACCGGGGCTCGTTGCTGATCCAAATAGCCAGGCCGTTGAACCTTCACCTCCACCCACTGGAAGATCAGAGCAGGATCTTCCGGCTGGTGGCACGACCACTGAAGGCGTTACTAACTTAAACGAAAACCTAAACGCTAATGCCAATGCGAACGCCAACATCGCCCCGGAAGTCACGCTGCCCGAGGTAAACGCCAACATTAATGCCAACACCAACGTTGCTGACGATAACGCTAATCAAAATGCGAATAAGCCACCGGCTGCCAACGTTCCCTTACCATCCCCTTCAGTCCGCGTCAATACAAACGAACAGCCACCACCACCCCCGCCTGGTAACAAACCGTCGCCTCAGCCCAGTGCTGAACCCACAGGCGTATCAAGTCCATCCTCCCGTTAATTAACCGGTGACCGCATCCAGCAACTTCTTGATCTCGTCTTCCTCGGAAATTGAAATCTCGATCTTCATAACGTAGCAGGGAAGCCGAAGATCGCTTTGTTGAAGCTTCACAGCGTCCTTTGCAGTCGTTATTAGGCCTTGTGCTCCCGCCTTTTCGGCTTCTTTAACCAATGAAGTGAGGTCGGACTGAGTGTACTGATGGTGGTCTTGAAAAGTGCGTGCGAACACTGGTTCGATTCGTGACTCGCGAAGCAAGCTGAAGAATGACTCAGGATTTCCTACCGCACAGAACGCCCCCATTTGATGAGGAAGGGCAGCAAATTCTTCCGGATGGTCGGAGTTAATCCTAAAAATACCTTTGAGTTTCATCTCCGATGTGAGTATGGGGCGACCACCCATGATTCGTTGAAGTGCAGCAGTTAAATCGCTGATCTGGTTGCTCTGATTTGCTCTGGTCAAAACCAAACAGTGGGCTCGAGCTAATCCCGACCTGGGCTCACGCAGCCTTCCGGCAGGAAGCAGTCTCCCCCCGCCCCACGGAT
>DASSCG010000584.1:0-8257 GCA_035697925.1 Pyrinomonadaceae bacterium | reverse complement strand
GATGAGCGGATAGCGACTGTCCCACGGTATAAAGTGTTTCCGCATCCAGCGGAAACCGTCCTGCTTCTCCACGCACACCATCAGTGCCAAAAAGTTTTATGCTCGAAGTTGACATTGGATAATCTCGATTAGAACTACCTGATGAGGCTGAACTGTGAAGGTCTAACCGACAACAATTTTATACGATCCTTAACGGCGGGGGGAAGTTCCAATCCTGCCACGGTTCCACCTGTAGGTCCCGCATCGATCACCACCTTAACATCTTCGGGACGCAATTCGGATAGTAATGACGACGGACCTGCCAAAGTAACCTCCGCAGTTGCCGGCCTTACTTCGACACCACTAATAGATCTGGCGGCGATACCGATGAATGTCTTCTCGATACGGGTTTCTCCAATCTCGATGTGCACATCGACGAGCGGATCGAGCACTTCAATCTTCTGGTCGGGGACGTCAATCGCAACTCGAGTGGCAGTAAAGCTTTCTTGTCTATTCTCCATAGAAACGGTTTCGGTAGGCGCCTTCTGCAACGCTTCAATTCTGCTCGCCGGTCCTCGAACTCTCACGGTGGGCTGCAGTGGAGTAATTCCATAGACCTCGAAACCTTCAGCAGGCTTATCCTGGGTCCTGACTTCAACCGGCACCTGACGTTCGACGCGAGGCTCAAGGCGAAGTGGAATTGTATTCGGTTGAAAAGATTCAATCTTTACACCGTCTGGGAGCTGCATGGTTACGCGATCCAACGACAGCCGAATCACGCGTTCGCCCGCGGCGTGATCGCTGACATCGACGGTGGCGACCAGATCCAATGGGCTAAGGCTTTGGAGATTCGAGCGGCTGCCTTTTAGTTCGACTTCGACCGTTTTGGGGGGATCATTGCTGATCTCTAGATTACTCGGTCGTATCAGATTGAGCTGAACCGGAGTGCGAATGGTCAGAGGCTGATTCTGCCCCGTTACCGCGAACCAGAGTAGCAGCGCGATCGACATGGCCAGGAGCTTAAGACTCCAATCCTCTACAAATATTCGCCGCACTGCGCGCTCCAACGCCGTAGGAGGACGAGGAGCCTCGGGTACATCTGTCTCATCTATGTCCTGAAATGGCATAAAGAGTATTTTGCGATTTCTGATTTTGGGTTTGATTTGCCCGCTATTTCGGATGTGTTCCGGTCGCCGAGACCTCGCAAAATCAAGACTTCGAATCCAAAATCAGATTGGCGCGACTTCTTTTGTTTCTGCTTCTGAGTCGATCTCTTCCGGCTCTTTGTCTTTCTCGCGCTTCGGAGCAACTTCCAGGGCTTGAAAAATTGCAGCTCGAAGTCTGGTGGCATCAAGCCCACGCTTAATTTGTCCACGTTGAATAAACGATATAAGCCCGGTCTCTTCGGAGACAACCACGGCAACGGCATCAGTATCTTCGGTTACGCCAATGGCGGCGCGGTGCCTGGTTCCAAGATCTCTTGAAAGACGTGGATTAAGCGTAAGCGGCAGAAAGCACGAAGCCGCCGCGATGCGATGGCGACGAACTACAACTGCACCGTCGTGAAGCGGCGAAGCGGGGTTGAAAATACTAACCAGTAAGTCGTAACTGAGTTCGGCATCCAACTTAACGCCGCCTTCGGTTACGTTTCTCAGTCCCAACTGGCGCTCGATTACGATCAAGGCGCCAGTCTTGGTTGAAGCCAACGTAGTTGCAGCGAGTATGATCTCGTCATACACGCCTTCACCAAACTGACCCTGGTAACGCCGGGTAAAAGGCATGCGAAAGCGATTGCCGAATGAGATCAACGCCTGACGGATCTCGGCCTGGAAAAGCACGATAATCGCTACGCCGATGTATAGGAGACCGCCTCTGAGTATGAACTGCAGAGTAGAAAGCTCTTGTTTTGAGGCGACCCAGTAAAGGAGGGCGATAGCTCCAATTCCCGCTGCCATGGGTGCGGCACGGGTACCACGAACCAATTTCAAAACTGCATACACGAGCAAGAAGACAAGGATGATGTCCGCGATATTACGCGGCTCACCAAGCCTTCCGAGGTACTCCGTGTATGGCAGTAGTAACAGCATCTCTTATCTTTAAAACCTGGACGTGCGATTTGCGATTCAGGAGCGCCAATTTGTTTCACCAAAACCGTAATCGAAGCGCGGTTCGCAAGGGAACTGCCACGCTACTGCTGCAGGCAATTTCTTGCCCTTTCAGCCAATGTGCTCCGGCACAAGGTCATGTTCGCTACTCTCGCTCTGCCGTGCCGTCTCAAGAAAGACCATTTCAACTTTTGTTGCCCCCGCTTGATCAATTCCTCAACCTCTTCGATGGTTTGCACTAAGAGCGCGCCAAGCACTCCCAGCATCGACAGATTCCTTCAACTTGAAATGAAAGGTCCGGTTGGATTATCGCGAAAAATTTGGCCGGTGGCAATGATGTGAGGATGAGGCGTCGAGCATCTGGGTCGAACAACATCAACTCTGCCTCAAAAGTCTCGTCTAATTCACAACGGGCTTCAGCCCGGTGTTAAAGCGCATTGAAGAATCTGACAACCGTTTCAAGGGTAATAACATAATGGCTTACCCGCTTTGCTCCGGAGCAAAGCAGGTGAGCCAGGCATGTGGTGCCGTTAAAATGGTTCCCCAGTGTGATGGGAGCGGTTAGCAAACTAATCCTCTTGGGTACCGCGTGCGCAGAATTTTATTGCGGTGCGAAAGGCCTTGGCCATGGCTTCAGCCTTTTGGCGATCACGAAAGGTCAGCGAGTGACTGGTAGTGCTACCGCTTTCGGCGGGGCTTCCCTGGTACAAAGTGAACAGAATGAAACTCTTTCCTCCGGCGGTATTAAGCGACAGATTCCAGGCATCAAACCTTGCCCTCTTAGTACGCTTACTTTCACCGGGTCGAGATCGGCAAGCGGTAATATAAAACCGATTTACTGACGCTGGCGCTATTAACCGCGTCTGTGATCCTCAGAGTGCACGGTCCCTGAACTTCTGCCTCTAGATTCTTCCCGTAAATAGGAAGATTGCGCTTGATCCACTCGACCGATTTCTTTTGATCATTATTAGCACTGGCTCGTTGGAATCTTTCTACGAGGAGTGCTGATTCCCTTTTCTTCCCATTCACGAGAGCGCTAACTCGAATCAAGAACAGATCTATAGTCTCACCGGATCTGACCTCGGTATGCAAATCAGAGATCAATCGATGCTCTACGGCGAGCCAGTAAGGCCTGCCATTCTCCACAAACTTTATTTCATTCAGGTACGACTTCGTATAGTGGTCAGGGTTTCCGGCGCAACATTGAGCCCAGCTCCGCAATACTTCCTTAGTTTTTTGTGAGAGTGGCCTGGTGCTAGACGAATAAACTACTTTCACTCTGAATGGAACAAGTTCATTTGTCTTTGGTAGGTCCTTCACCAATGCCCTCAGTGTGGTAGGCCCATAGTCCTCCACTGTTCGGGCTTTCTTAGGATGCGGGCCGAGCGAATCCTGTCCGCAGACCAAGGATCCCCACAGCAAAACAAGCAATACCAGGTGAATTAGTCGATTTGTCATTCAAAAATGCAAGGAAATGACTAAGGGATGAGCTCAACTGAGTATCACTTCAATTAGCAGCAGTGACGGTCTGAACTTTTCGAACTTAAGCGCTAGGCTCGTTACGCTTTTTCCGGGTAGCTCTCGGTCGTAATTTTCCGCTCTGCAGGAAACCAACCAATTTGCCGTGATTATTAATCACTGCAAGCGAACCGACGCCGTTTCGCTTCATCAACTCCCGAGCATAATCGAGTGTGGTCGAGGGTTCCACAAAGAACCTTGGAGCGATTGGACGCATGACGTCTCGAGCCCGGGTGAGTCTCCACCGTTCACGGGGGAGCGACTTCAAATCTTCAAGAGTGAGGATCCCATGCAGTTGGTGGTCCAGGGCCACGGGAAAGCTTGTCTGCCGATGAAGCGGAAGGAAATCATCAATCAACTGAGTGATCGTAAGTTCGGGAGTGATGGCGATGGCCGGTGACATTGCATCGCCAACCGTGACAAGTCTCGCGCTTTGAGCGCTCCTCACCAGCTTGGCAGCGGTATCAAGCAAGAACAAGCCTACTAGTATTGACCACACTCCCATGAAATAAGGTTGAGTAGGTCTCCAGTTGGGCGCGATCATGATGTAAATGCCAAACAAAATCAGCGCGCCACCGATGAGAATTCCGCAAATACCTGATAGCCGGGTAGCCTCGGTCATGTTGCCGCTTCGCCGCCAAAGAATTGCGCGCAGTACTCGGCCACCGTCGAGCGGATAGCCGGGAAACAGGTTAAAGACCGCCAGCAGAAGATTGCCCCCGGCGATGAGAAAAAACACGACGGCCGTGGCCATGTACCCACCCGAGTCGGCAATCTTCGCGCCGGCGAAAGCGAGAATGGCAAAGAGGAAGCTCGCCGCTGGACCAGCGACCGCTATCCGAAATTCAGCTCGGGGATTCTCGGGCGCGCTTCGCATTCGGGCCAAGCCGCCGAAGGGATGCAGGACGATCTCGTCGATCTCAATGCCTTCGGCGCGGGCCATAAGCGCGTGAGATAACTCATGCCCAAAAACGGAGAGAAAAAGTCCGGCGGTGGTGATCACTCCCAGCAACCATGCAATGGCCGGATCCAAAGGAGGCAATCGCACGTTGCCCAGTTGAACGTTGCCCTGAAGATTACTGGCAATCAACCATACACTGAGCGCCACTACGGCAAACCAGCGATAATCAATGCGCACAGGGATCCCATAAACTCTGGCAACGGTGATGCTCTTCTTAAGGAATCCAGCTATGCTCATAACCCTCGATCATCAGTCTTCCAAATCTCCGGGAAGCTCCAACCAATCCATATTGATCACTCGCTACTAACTTTCGAAGACAGTTGATTCAGCATCGAACACCGGCTGCGCCTCAGTTTGGGCTACGCGACGAAGCAACAGCGGTTCATCAAACATCTGCGACAATCCTCGCACGATAGCGAAACGTGGGTCATTAGCAATGGAGATCGCCAAGCCCACTTCTTTCTGAAGGTACTGGGCCAAACCTTCCAACTGTGCGCCACCACCAGTAAGGATCAGTCCGCGGTCGTAAATGTCTCCAGCGACTTCAGCCGGTAACTCCGTGAGCGTGTTGCGAACCTCGTCGGCTATGCGTCGAATAATTGGCAGAGTTACCGCGTTGACCTCAGCCACGCTTACGATCACGGCACCAGGACTCCCGGTCTGCACGTCACGACCCCGTACCTCCATCTTGCGCATAGAGTCTTTCGGCTCTACAGCAGAGCTCAATTCGAGTTTGAGTCGCTCAGCCGAGGGGATTCCAATTGAAAGCCCGCGGTGACGCCGCAGTCGATCCATAATTGCGGCATCGATGTCTGTGCTGCCGATCCTTTCAGCCCGCGACGCGATGATCGCTCCATTGACTATAACGGCAATGTTGGTAGTGCCGGCCCCAATGTCTACCACGGCCGAGGCGTGCGGGTCGTCAACTGGAACACCAGCTCCAATGGCTGCAGCCAGGCCTTCCTCAACCATATACACTCTGCCGATGCGCGCTTTTTCCGCCGCACTCAGCAAGGCGCGCTGTTCAACTTGAGTCACGCCTGAAAGCACACTCATGATTGCCCGCCGGCTAAAGTGTGACGTGCCGCTCCTCGCGTTCTGTACGAAGTGATCCAGCATCACTCGGGTACGTTCAAAGTCCGCTACAACCCCATCGATCAGAGGAGCAATAACTGCCACGTCGCGGGCCTCGCGGCCTTGCATCCTCTGCGCTTCATTTCCAACGGCGATGACCTCTCCGGTCACGCGGTCCACCGCCACCACCGAGGGCTCATCGATGACGACACCGCGGCCGCGCACGGCGATGATCGTGCTGGCAGATCCCATATCGATCGCCATCGAATCAGACACCAGGTTGCGCAGCGCGCTGAGACCAATAAACGAACTGGTCTTGCTCATGAACGACATAAAGTTTGAAAAAGAAAAATGGTGAGAGCGAAAGTTCCCCTAACAGCTCACAGGCGCTATCACCATTACTGCTGCCTCCTTGATTTCCAGGCTGACAATCCCTGACGTTTAGAGTGCGCCACTGGCTCGCTGCCAATCAACTTCAAACAAAGGAACGGGCTGCTCGCGATTTTTGACTGTAATTGGCTCTCGCGCTTTGAGCTTGTAGCGACTGCCTGCCGCTTTGGACGTGGCCTCACTTATCAAAATCTCTCCACCCTGAGCATTGGATTCCAGCCGCGCAGCGGTATTCACGGCATCTCCAATCGCCGTATACTCAGAACGCCGCTCTGAACCGATATAACCCACAGTCACCTCACCTGTATGCAGGCCGATACCAACACCAATTTCACCCAAACCTTCTTCGCGCAGTTCCTGGTTGATACCGATAATCCTGCGTTGCATCGCGACCGCTGCATTTAATGCATTTGAAGCGTCTTCGGGAGTGGTGGTGGGAGCTCCAAAAAGGGCCATTAACCCATCTCCCAGGTACTTATCCAAAGTACCGCCGTGAGCAAAGATGATGTCGGTCATGGCGGAAAAATATCGATTAAGCAAACTTACTATCTTTTCAGGAGGAGCGTGTTCAGAGAGTCGGGTGAATCCGCGAATGTCGGCAAACAATACTGTGATAGTTTGATTGACACCACCGAGTTTGAATGAGTCGGGGTTATCGAGCATTTGCTTAACTACGTATTCTGGAAGAAACCGGCTGTAGTTGGCTCGAGCTACTTCTTCGCGCGCCAGACGTTCGTGCGCCCGCGCATTTTCAACAGCAATCGCTGTCTGAGCTGCTACTGCACTAATCAACTCAAGATCGTCAGGTTTGAAAGCGGCAAAAGGGTCCAGCCGGTCGGCATAAAGCGCTCCGTGCACGCGCGTCTCCGCGACCAATGGCGCACAAATCGTAGACCGAACTCCCTGTGAGACTATCGAGTCAACCCCCGCGAACTCCTCATCCGAAGCCGCATCCTGCGAGAGCAACGCTACTCGATCCTTCATCACCTTTTTGGTGATCGTTCGCCCAATACTCAGTTTCCGCGCGTGGTCATCTAGTTTCTGATCACGAGCCCTCATAGCGATTGGATTGAGCTTTACATCCTCGAGGTTACCGGTACCGCTATTCTCAGCCAGCAGCGCAACCACGCGGTCGGCTGGTGTGGAGCGGAAAATGATATCGGTGGCCTTAGCAAAGATTGCATCGAGGTCGAAGACTGAGCCTAAGGTCTTGCTCATTTCGTAAAGGGCACTGAGGATATTGGCCTTTCGTTGCAGCGTCTCCAGCACCTTGTCGCGGGCCGGCGAAGCGGCAGTGGTCACCTCGCGCGAGGTCGAATGGAGAACCGTGGACATTACATCATTGGCAGAGATTAACAACTGCGTATGGCCGAGAGGCTTGTCGTCGTAACGGACCTCGCTGGTCCGTTCCTCGACTGTTTGCTCAAAGCGCAACGTACTGGCCCCAATGGTCACGCGATCGCCGTTTTTTAGGCGATGTTCAAAACGAGGCTCGCCGTTGATGAAGACTTTGTTCGCGCTGCGACGAAGCTGGCCATTGATCAAAGCGCCGTCCACAATCGTGAACGAACCCTCGTCACCGGGCTTAATGTGCGCGTGGTATCGCGAGGCGCGAGGGTCATCAATTACAACAGCGTTATCTGGCGCGCGGCCAATAGTGCAAGCAGCCCCAGGCACGAAGCTGTACTGCCACTGGCGGCCGCTCGCATCGGTAATCTTCAGAAGTGCCATGACGAATTATTGCTGAACGAGCTTTAAGAGAATTGCATCAGAGAAACTGTACGAGGTTACTTGAATAACAAGTGGCTCCGGTTTCGATCCTAGCAGGATGGGCTCACGCTGACAAACCGAATTTGTTTTGCCGGGACAATGCGTACAGATTCCGTTATGATTCGTCAGCCTCGTTAACCGGATAGCAATTAATGTCCTATGCGTCACCTCACTAGCGGAGTTTTCGCGACGGCGCTGTTCTTAAGCTGCCTCCAAATTGAGACGGCTAGCGCACAGACCAAGCCGGCGAGCAAGACTGATACTGGATCTGTTTCCGGACGGGTAACAGTGAAAGGAAAACCCCTGCCCGGAATAATAGTGGCTCTTAGCAAAGGCGAGTCTGGTACACGAACAAAACCTATCTTGAAGAGTACTACCGACGAAGACGGAAAGTATCGCATTACGAATGTTCCCGCAGGCGCCTACCAGGTAACACCGATGGCGCCTACATTTGTTTTTT
>DASSCG010000583.1:0-4759 GCA_035697925.1 Pyrinomonadaceae bacterium | reverse complement strand
AAGAGTAAGAAAGTCCCGATTGAAAATGCAGTTGAAGACTACCTTCGGAGTTTCGAAATAGTTCATCCGGTCGCGGACTACATCGCAGTGAACGTCAGCTCTCCCAACACTCCCGGTCTGAGAGACCTGCAGAAGTCAGATCAACTGGAAGAGTTATTACAAGCGCTGCAGAAACGCAACCGAGAATTATCAGGCCAGATCGCGCGCGCGCGTGAAACACCGCTGCTCGTGAAGCTCGCCCCTGAGCTCGAGCGAAATGAGTTGCACCAGCTAATCGAAGTGTTCAAGCGAACAAATGTCGCAGGCATAATCGCAGCTAACACAACCACTCGCCGAGATGGTCTGCTGACCGCAAAAGAAGAAGTTGCCGCCTGCGGAGAAGGTGGATTGAGTGGGAAGCCATTGCGGGAACCATCGACCAGCATGATTGCGAGAATCTACAATTTAACCTCAGGTCAGGTGCCGATAGTTGGTGTTGGAGGAATCTTTACTGCCGAGGACGCATGGGAAAAGATCTGCGCGGGAGCGAGTTTGGTGCAACTTTACACGGGGTTCATTTACGAGGGTCCGAGAATCGCACAGCGGATAAATGACGGACTGGAACGAATCCTTTTGCGTGAAGGATTCGCAAAGTTGGATGATGCGGTGGGATCTCGGGCCAAACAACTTGGCGAAGATTAATTCGCACAAACTTCATTAGAGTGAGCAATATGACAAGCATCGCCAAAGACAGATTGATTGTGGCCCTGGATGTTTCTTCAGAACGCCGTGCGCGTGAGCTTGTGGAGTCGCTGCAAGGAATAGTCGGAATGTTCAAGGTTGGATCCCAACTCTTTACCGAGGCCGGACCCAAGATCGTCAGCGAGATCACAGGCTCGGGTAATGGAGTCTTTCTCGATCTTAAGTTTCATGACATTCCCAATACCGTCTCGGGCGCCGCGGCCGCTGCGACTCGATTGGGTGTGTCAATCCTAAATGTCCACGCATCGGGTGGTCGGGAAATGATGCGACGCGCATCCGACGCCGTCTCCGAAATTGCTACGAAAGAAGGTCTCCGACGTCCGTCAGTCATAGCAGTCACCGTGTTAACGAGTTCCGATGAAACGATGCTTGCAGAGGTGGGTTTCGGGTCTGAACTAGAAACTCAGGTGCGCCGTCTATCTCTGCTGGCGGAAGCCAGTGGCATGGATGGCGTGGTTGCATCTCCACATGAAGTGGCACTGGTCAGGTCGACAGTAATGAAAACCAGCTTTCTGATTGTCACGCCCGGGGTGCGTCCCGCCGAGGCCCAACTCGACGACCAGAGACGAGTAATGACTCCAGGTCACGCTATTCGGGCGGGCGCCGACTTTATCGTCGTGGGCCGTCCCATAACCGGCGCCAAAGACCCTGTAGAAGCTGCTGGACAAATCCTGGAAGAGATGGAGGCGGGACTGGACTCTTTAGACTCAAATCAGGCTGGACGATAGCTTCATGCGACAGGAAGAGGAACTGACAGACCTTTGGCGCGTGTACAATTGGGGGCGGTCGGGGTCTGCAATGTTGCTCTGGCCTGTTTTTGAAATTATGATGCAATGGTGAAGCAAAGTTTGAAGCTGGCAGTTATTTGTACTTTCACTATTATCATCCTCGCGCTGCCGGGCTTTTCCTCGCAGGGCAAAAGTGACTCAGTCCCCCCTCCTTTTTCACCAGCGCCGTATCGTACGGGTGAGCGGCTGACCTACAACGTTTCCTTTGCCAACTTTATCAGCGCGGCTCATGTTGAGCTTTTTGTAGGCGCTCGCGGCTCGTTCTTTGGACGCGACGGAGTTCAACTGCGCGCTCACGCTGAGACCACAGGTGTGGTTAATGCCGCCCTCTTTGCTATCAACAACAATTACGTTACCTATGTAGATCCAGCGAGTGGTTTACCGTTTCGTTCGCAACAAATAGTGCGAGATGCCACCAAGACTTCGGATTTGGAAAGGGCGTTGAATGAGCCCGCTGGACTGGAAGCGATTCCGTCAAAGTTAAGAACAGGCGAATCTCCCGGTACCTATGACTTCCTCTCGGCAATCTACCGGCTTAGGTCACTGCCGCTCGCTGAAGGTTCTAGCTACTATTTATCGATTAAGGGCGAAGCAGAAGATTACCAGGTGGAGTTGAAAGTAAAGGGTCGCCAAACAATCAAGACGTCAGTAGGGTCATTCAACACGGTCGCATCGCAGCTGCAGGTAGAAAATAATTCGAGGGCCAATGGTTATCGCATCCGCATATTTTTCAGCGACGATGAACGACATGTGCCGGTCCTGATCACAGCTCGCCTGGCTGGCGGCGAGCTGCGGGCAGAACTCGCTGGATCGGAATTTGTGAAGTCAGCGACTCCAGTGATTCCAACGCCACCAGTTAATCCCCCAGGACCAACACCGGCAACTCCCTCACAGCCTTCACCCAATCCTGAAAATGGCAGCCTGGAAAACCTCCCATTCAAAGTTGGTGAGCAGTTGAACTATCAAATTTTCCTGGGAAACCTTCCGGCACCTGCCGGGAACGCTATGTTCCATGTGCGATCGCGTGCTCGTCAGTTCGATCGCGACGCCCTGTTGTTCACTCTAAAGGCCCAGACGTCGAATGCAGCGCAAAGGCTTTTCTTCGCTAATGATCAAATCAACAGTTACGTGGATCCTAAAACGCTGCTTCCATTTCGTTCCGAGATGAATCTAGTCGAAGGGTCACGTAGGCTGAATCAAACTCTGACCATTAATCAAGACTACGGAACGGCAACCAGCGATAAGTCTGAGCGGATAGAAATCCCGATTGGTACTCATGACTACGTTTCATTTTTTTACCTTGCGAGGACTTTCAATATCAATCCGCCGAAAAGAAATGCAGTGTCGATCCTTGTTAACAATCGGCCGAAGACTCTGTTCATTAATTCGCTGAAACGGGAAGCAATTCAGATCGGAACTCAGACCATACCAACCATCCAGCTTTCGCTAACCACGGACGACCCGCAACCAGACAAATACCTTCTTCGGGTCTGGGTCAGTGACGATAAACGCCGCCTGCCGGTACGATTTACAGCTACTACGCAGTTAGGTCAGGTCCGCGCAGACCTGGCAATCATTCCACTCACCTCTCAATAACCTCGCGGGTGTTTTTAAAACCCGAGGTGGGATTCCGGGCTAACTGAAATTGAAATCGATTTTCAATTAGGCTATACTGCCGGGCGGCCGTGGGAAAAGAGTCCAGCCTTAGTCCGAGCGGCAATCCCAGTTACGAGAAACGACGACGATGCTAAATTCCTTCATTATTGTCCTTCGCGAGGGGTTCGAATCCTTCTTGCTGGTGGCCGTAATCATTACTTATCTCCACAAATCGGGTCAGAAATGGCTAACATCGGCAGTCTACGCCGCCATTGCTCTCGCCCTCTCCGTTAGTGCCGGCCTAGGTTATCTGCTTAAGAACGGTGTCGACGATGCAGTTCTGACGCAGTTATTCGGCCAAACGCTAGGAGCATACGCAAGTCAGTTTCTCGGAAATGAAGCTCTGCGGGAGGCCGTTCTGGGTGTCGTAGCAATTCTGATGGTGGGCACGTTAGTTATTCACATGTGGCGCACTGGACCAAAGATACAGGAAAAGATGCGCAATCGCCTCGTACACATGTCATCTCGTACTCGAATCGCAGCCTTGGCTGGAGTTTTTCTATTTACATTTCTGATGATCACGCGAGAGGGTATGGAGACAGCCCTCTTGTTAATGCAAGTACGCGAGCCTCAAATGGTCCGGGGCGCACTGTTGGGTCTGTTGGCTGCCTGCGCATTTGCCTGGGCCTGGGCTCGTTTTGGGCACCTCATCAACGTGAAAAGGTTCTTTCGAGTCACCAGCATTTTTCTTTTGCTCTTCATGCTGCAAGTAGCAATATATTCCTTTCATGAGTTCTCTGAAGCAGGACTGCTTCCTAACAGCGACATGATTCACGAGGCGACAGAAAAGTTTTCCCCAGACGGTCTCTACGGGAAGTGGTTTTCACTCCTCATGGTCTCTTTCTGCGGGGTGTGGTTGCTAGGCGGGTGGCTAATGGATCGCTTGAAACCAGTTCAGCAAGGCACCATCAGATTGAAGCAAGCCTGAGAACCAGCGCCATCAGTAAGCAAAGGGGCCTGCTTGTCAGCAGGCCCTTAAATTTTAGGAACCTCTGATCAAGTAACCTTCAACCAGCGCTGAAGGCGCGGCAGAAGTTAGCCAGGGGTGAAAGCACGAAGCGAAGCGGAGTGCGTAAACCCCTGGATCGGAATGTACAAGATAAGTTAGCCCTGAAAGGGCGACAGAGTTTGTTCATCACTGATGATGCTAAGATGGTAAATAGTTTTCTCCTAGAGCATCCGCGCTGTCACGCTTTCTATCGCCCTTTCAGGGCTCGGGTCGAGAGGACCTGATCCAGGGGCGGCGCGCTACGCTTCGCTGCGCGCTTGCCCCTGGCTATCTTATGCCGCGCCTTCAGCGCTAGTTGAGTTGCCCGGCAACGCCATTTAGCTTGTTGTAACGCGGCGGCTAAGGCCTATCGGGCATCAAACTGGCGACCCAATTCGCGTTTTAGAAGTTTTCCGGTGGGACCTTTGGGAATTTCTTTTACGAAATGAATTGTCTTAGGGCACTTGTAGTCGGCTAAACGCTCACGACAAAACGTGATTAATTCTTCTTCCGCGATCTGATCTCCGTCCTTGAGCACTACAAAGGCAGTGACCTCTTCTCCGTAAAGCGAATCAGGAATGCCGAC
>DASSCG010000582.1:0-3435 GCA_035697925.1 Pyrinomonadaceae bacterium | reverse complement strand
TTGCACTGTCGTGTAAGGAGAAAAGGCAACGTCATCCTGGTCCCGGCCTTGTTGGTCCTGGCCCTTTCGGGTCATCACTCCTATAACTCTGAAAGGTAAGTTTGCGACTCGCAACGTCTGTCCCACTGCATCCATTCCGGGGAACAAATTGTCGGCGATCGTCTGCCCAATCACGATCACCCTGGCTGCTGTTCGAACATCACCTTCGCCAAAAAACTCTCCGGTCTGGACGTTCCACTTGCGCACGCCTGGATATTCTTCGCTAACTCCCTGAACCTGCGTATTCCAGTTCATATTGCCGGAAACGAGCTGCGACCTGGAATTTACGGTAGGCGTCAGCATGGCTACGCTGGGCACTTCGCGACGAATGGCTTCCAGATCTTCTACGGTCAGAGTATTCGTGCCGCTGTCACCAGTACCACTGCGAACACCACCCACGTTTTGGGCGCCGGCACTAACAAACAGCAAGTTCGTCCCTATACTCTCAATTTGGGCCTGCACTGAAGCTTGTGCTCCCTGGCCAATGCTTACCATCGCGATCACAGCCGCGACGCCGATGATAATGCCCAACATCGTCAAGGCAGCGCGCATTTTGTTGCGCACCAGGGCTCGAAACGCGACTCGAATGATCATTACCAGGTTCATATTAGTTTGCGGTTATTCCGCTCCAGTGCAGCCAGCGCCGCACTTACTCTTCGTCGTCTTCGTCATCAATCACAGGCGGCAAATCGCGCAGCTCCTCGGCCGCGTCCCGCTGGTCTTGAATCTGATAGTCCCTCTTAATTCTGCCGTCTTTAAAGACCACAACTCGCTGTGCGTACTGTGCAATATCCGGCTCGTGTGTTACGAGCACGAGGGTGATCCCGCGTTCACGATTGAGTCGCTGAAAGATCTCCATCACTTCAACTGAAGTGCGAGAGTCGAGATTACCTGTAGGCTCGTCAGCCAGAATCAGCGCCGGATTGTTAACTAACGAGCGCGCTACTGCCACACGTTGCTGCTGTCCGCCTGAAAGTTGGTTCGGGTGATTCTGCTCGCGACCAGCCAATCCCACTGCTGCTAGAGCTTCCAAAGCACGGCGATGTCGCTCTCCGCTTTCCAGCCCGGCATATAGCATCGGCAGTTCAACGTTTTCCAGGGCTGACGTTCGTGATAGGAGATTAAAACCCTGAAACACAAACCCGATCTTCTCGCAACGGATATCGGCACGCTCATCTTTCGACATTTCCGAGACGTCCTGGCCGTCAAGGATGTAGGTGCCCTTTGTGGGTCGGTCAAGACAACCAATAATGTTCATGGTTGTCGATTTACCTGATCCAGATGCGCCCATGATGGCGACGAATTCACCTTCGCGAATCGTCAGCGATACTCCGCGCAGGGCGTGAACGTTAACGTCGCCCATCGTATATGTTTTGTGAATGTGATCCAGCTGAATCACCGGCCGAGCTTCCGGCTGCGCTGCGAGCACAGAAGCGTTGAGCGCTAATTCTTGTGGTTCAACCAGGAGTGTCGCTGACATCTTTATTCCTCAATTACCGCTGGCGTTTTAGTTTGAATCAACTTCGACTTCACGCCCTATCCAGCGGTTCTGCTTATCTTCTGCCGCCGCCAGTTCTCGGGGCTCCACCAAAGCCAGGTGCGGACGTCTGATTGTTCTGCGCGGTGCCACCGCTGATTGTCTGACCAGTGATTACCAACTCGCCTTCTTGCAAATTGCCCTCAACGACTTCAGTGGATGCACCGTCGCTCAGGCCCACTTTGATTCGGCGAGATTGGGGCTTGCCATCTGCTCCCAAAACCCAGACCAGACGAGTCTGGCCTTCCAACACCGGCGAACTTGCCGGCGCAAAGCGACGCTCGCCACTTCCCTGCCCGCCTTGGCCACCGGCAGCTGCGCCCCCGGCATCGCCCGCATTCTCACCTTGTTGCCGCCGGCGGCCTTGGCCAGTTCCATTACCGGCACTGTTACGGTTTCCTGTGCGAGCCGCATCCTGCGGCATAAATCGAAGAGCTGAGTTCGGAACCTTGAGCACGTTATTGCGCTCATCAATGGTAATGGTCAGGTTCGCCGTCATTCCTGGTTTTAGTTTCTGTTCCGGATTGTTGACATCGATAACCACGTTGTAGGTCACTACGTTCTGCACGTTGACGGGGTTGAGCCGCATCTGCTGAATGGTGCCTTCGAAGTCTTTACCTGGAAACGCATCGACAGAAAACCTCACCGATTTGGCACGTTCAACCAATCCGATATCTGCCTGGTCAATATTTGCAATCACCTGCATTTGATTCAGGTCGTTGGCGATAGTGAACAGGGTGGGCGCGGAAAGGCTTGCGGCTACGGTCTGGCCAACATTGACATCCCGTGAAACTACAACGCCATCGATGGGCGAAGTAATAGTCGTGTGAGCAAGGTTCACTTCGGCCAAACGCAAAGCCGCCTCGGCTTGTTGGACCTGGGCTTTTGCCTGTTCGACCTGCGCCTGTGACTGTTGTACTTGTGCTTGCGACTGCTGGACTTGGGCCTGCGATTGAGCAATCCCGGAACTGGATGAAGATTGTTCACTCAGTATTGCCTGGTTCAGCTGGGCCACTGCCTGGTTGTAACGCGCTTCGGCAGTCTTGTAACTGGTCGCGGCTACGTCCACTTCTCGTTTCGCAATTACGCCGCTGGCCATTAATGATTCCTGTTGATTAAGAAAACTCTGCGCATCGTCGAGTTGAGCTTTGAGCACCGCGACGTTTGCTCGAGCGCCAGATGTGCCCGACTGATTGTTCTGTACTGCTGATCTAGCTGCTAGAGCTTTTGCTTGCGCATCACTAACTCCAGCGCGCGAACCTGAAACGGCCGCCAGCGATTGTTGGAGACTTGCGCGGGCCTGCTGCAAATTCGCACGAGACTGATCCACTTGAGCCTTGGCAACGCCTGGGTCAAGTTGAGCAATCACTTGTCCCTTCTTAACCACCGAGTTGAAATCCACATAGAGAGCGGAAAGCGTTCCTGATGCCTGGCTGCCGACTTGTACGGTTGTTACTGCCTGAAGAGTACCCGTGGCCGTAACTGTGTTTCGCAGATTTCCTCTTTCGAGTTTTGCGGTCATGTATTGCGTCGCAGTCGTTTGATTGCCCAGGAAATAAAAAGCTGCTAACGCCAGGACAGCGGCTCCCGCGGCACCTAAAAGTAATTGTTTCTTTTTAGCGCGGACCGCTTTCCAACCTGAACTCACCCAGGTGACAGTCTTTCCAGTATCTATTGGTGCGACTAGTGGGCGTTCCTTAATTGTTTGAGTCGACATGTTTGTTCCTATTAGTGGAGTAAATGATTGCCATTCAAATAGACACAGCAATCAGCGTGTCGGTTACACGTTATTTAGCTTGTTTTTAGGAGGATCGGGCGATTGAGGTCCTAGTGACTTCCAAAACACACGTTTCGTGACA
>DASSCG010000581.1:0-6691 GCA_035697925.1 Pyrinomonadaceae bacterium | reverse complement strand
CAATCGCCTGCTTGGTTGACCGAGCACCGTGTTTACCCTCACGGACATGCTCGATCTCTTCATGAACAAACTCTCCTGCCTGTGTGCTGGGAGCTTTTCCTTCACGCGTGTCTTGTGCGGCGGCCTCCAGGGTTTCTTTCTCGGGCATTCCTTTCTCCTTTCTATTAATTTGAGAATTTATCCGGGGGCGCAGGAGTGGTGCGACCCCAGAGGGATCGTCACCTCCCTGCATGTTCAAACGGGTTAAGTCGTCTCGGCGCCTCAAAGAACTAATGTCACCGACCGGACGCGGCTGATGATATTGTCTTTTCTGAGACTTCCTTGATCACCTCCGCCGCTACGCTTTGCTTGGCATTTAACGCGATATCGGCCAGCGCGACGATTCCGCAGCAATAACCCTTGGTATCCACCACGGGGACGCGCCGAATCTTGTTCTCTTCCATGACACCGCTGCACTCAGCGAGGGACATATTGGGCGTTACGGTAACGCAGGGTTCGGTCATTGAGTCGGCAACTGTGAGATCGAGAGGATTAAGCCCGCGCGCCACGGTGCGGCAGACGATATCCCGATCAGTTATCACTCCGATTGGCCGTTTTGCCTCCATGGACTCAACGACTGGTATCTCGCCACAATCGTTATCAACCATCATCTGTGCGACTTCTTGTAATCCAGTATCTGCGAGACAACACGCCGGATTAGCAGTCATGACTTCTTTCACTAGCATCATTTTTCCCTCCATTGATTCACCACCAAACTCCCGAGCACCCTCGATAATTCTTAAAACTCCCGAAGGATGCCGATATGCTCTAGCGGAGCAACTAAGTCGTCCTCTTGGCTTGTTAGAAAACCTCAGGTCCCCAATAACAATTGCTTATTCTGTTCCGGTTAAAACCATGCGGATCCAACGTCCCTCGCATGAAATCAGAACATGGATTTTGAGGTTCGTACCGGTAATACACACCTAGAACTCCAGGGCATGTTCATGCGCCTACCGGGCGGAGTCTGCCAGGGCAGGCTACATCAAACTTCCCTTATGAAGTTTCTGCCTATTGGAGGCCTTTCGTCGTTTCTAATAGGCAAGATGTGTACCCGTTATTCGCCCTTTCCGTCAGTTCAATCCTGGCTGCGTCGATGTCCAAATCCGGGCCTGAAGGTTTCAATTGGTTGGCACTTTATTTGCCAGATAAAGAGGGAAATTACTTCTTAAACTGCGAAGATTTCCTTTTGCTTCGCCGTAACTTGCCAGTGCTTAAATTGAAAGGATTGAAGGGAGGTTGAAGATGGCCAAGTATGGCAAGAAGGCTTCTAAAAAAGTCGAGAAGGCAATGCACGAACGGAAAAAGGGCACGTTGAAAAGTGGCTCGGGAAAGAAAGTAACCAGTAAAAAGCAGGCAATCGCCATTGGGCTCTCCGAGGCACGTAAGGAAGGCGCCAAGGCGCCACGAAAGAAATCCGCATCAAAAAAGAAATAGGTTAGAAGTTGAGCCTTGAGCTTTGACTGGACCCACAACAGACTTGGCGCGACAATGAAGCAATCGCCGATGTTACGAGGCATAAGCAAACTCATTCTCTTTATCGCGGTGGGAAGCATAGTACCCCTGTCTGCGAACATCTCCTGGGCGCAAAGTTCACTCGCTGAGTTTCACCGCCTTCTGCGCGAAAAGGAAAGTTTCGGCGACGCGGACCTAGCTAAACTTCAGGAAGGTCAGACGGTGGTAAAAGTGCTACCCGCCCAGGATAAAAGAGAAGTGGCGGTAACCGGGCTGGTCGGTCTTCAAGTACCGGCGGATGTCTTTCTCAAGTCATACCGGGAGAGTATGTCCCGGAAAAGCAACTCAGCAATCCTTGAGATCGGAAGGTTCAGCAACCAGCCGGTCCTCGAGGATTTGAAGGGCCTTACTTTTGAAAATCGCGACATCGAGGACCTGAAGACGTGCGTGGTCGGCAATTGCCGGTTGAAGTTATCGGCCACGATGATTGAGCGTCTTCACAGAGAGATTGATTGGAACGCTCCTGATTATGCAAACAAGGCCAGCCAACTCCTGAAGGTAATGTTGTTGGATTATGTTCGCGAATACCTGGCTCGAGGAGATCGGGCCCTTATTGAGTACAGTGACAAGACCAGGACCGTTCGTCTGGCAGATGAACATCGCGCTCTTAAGGCCGGCTCAAGCTACCTTCATGAAAATTTCATGAGTGCGCATCTTAAGGGCCTTCAGGAGTCGAAGCTTCCCGTCGAAAACGTTCTTGTCTGGTCGAAGATAAAGTTTGGATTAAAACCCGTCCTGGCGATCAATCACATCACCATCCACCAAAACCACAAGGAATCGGGTCCCCAGGTTCTGATTGCGTCGAAGCAGATTTACGCTAACCACTATTTTGACTCGTCTCTCGCGCTTACGGCATTCGTAAATTTTCCCGGTGCAAATCCGCAGTCGTATTTGTTCTACGAGAATCGGTCGCGCGCTGATGGCTTGGGAGGTATGTTCGGCAAGATCAAGCGTGGCATTGTCGAAGATAGAGCGGTTCAGGGTCTGCAGGCGATTCTGGAACAGTCGAAGAGCAACCTGAACGCAAGCATGTCGGGCCATCCTGAATCCGCGACATCAGTTGATTCGCAACCCAGTTGGAAGCGTTGGAAGGACGCCAGCGTTCGTTTGCTGTCGTGGCTGCTCTTGATCACCGCGTTCTTTGCCCTGCTGGCATTCACTAACTACTACTGGAAAGGTACCGTCAGACGCGGCGCCAGCTGAGCACTCGAGGTATCCCCGAATAACCTAGACGGCAGATTGTAAAACGGGCCCGATTTGGATAGCATCGCGGTCCCATGAGTACAATTGCTGAAACAATGACAGGTGACGAGATTGTTGATCTCTGTCGCCGGCACAGTCTCTTCGAATGGTCCGCCCAGTCAGCTGTAGATCCGATCCCCGTGGCGCGGGCCAAAGGGATCTACTTTTGGACACCCGAAGGAAAGCGCTTCATCGATTTCAATAGCCAGCTGATGTGCGTGAACATCGGACACGGCGATGAGCGTGTCATTCGGGCAATCAACGAACAGGCTGCAGTGCTTCCTTACGCCAACCCGTTTATGGCCACCGAAGTGCGCGCACGCTTGGGTGTGAAGCTCGCTGAGATTACACCCGGAGACATCGACGCCTTCTTCTTCACCAACGGCGGGGCCGAAGCAAATGAAAACGCAATCCGCATCGCGCGTCTTTTCACTGGCCGCCACAAAATTGCCGCGCGGTACCGCTCGTATCACGGCGGAACTGCGGGTGCTCTAACTCTCACCGGTGACCCGCGACGCTGGGCCGCTGAGCCCGGCATCCCAGGAGTCATACGCATCCCAGACTTCTACCACGGCATACAAAAAGGATCTGATACCACAGAGGAAGTGCTCGCCCGAACCCAGGAAGTACTGGAGCTGGAAGGCCCGAAGACTATTGCAGCAATTATTGTCGAACCCGTAACTGGGACCAACGGGATCCTGGTACCGCCTGACGGTTACATGCAGGGACTAAGAAAGTTGTGCGATCAGCACGGTATCCTTTTGATCGCAGATGAGGTGATGGCCGGCTTCGGCCGCACCGGAGAATGGTTCTCAGTGGACCACTGGAAGGTCGAGCCCGACTTGATTTCGATGGCCAAGGGACTCACCAGCGCATATGTGCAGTTGGGTGCTGTGGGCATGCGCCGGCACATTGCGGACTATTTCGATAAGAACGTTTTCTACGGTGGTCTCACGTACAACAGTCACCCGCTCGCGTGCGCGACAGCTTTGGCCACCATCGCAGTCTATGAAGAAGATCAACTGATCGAAAATGCGAGACGCATGGGAAGCGTTATGCGCGGCATGCTGGAAGATCTCGAGCGGCGTCATCCGTCGGTAGGAGCAGTTCGCAATCTTGGGTTATTCGGAATAGTTGAATTAGTACGCAACCCTGAGACGCGCGAGCCGATGGCCCCGTTCAATGGTTCCTCGCCTGAAATGCAAGCGCTCGGCAAGTTCTTCAAAGCGGAGGGCCTCTACACTTTTGTGCGTTGGAACACTTTTTTCACTAACCCTCCGCTCTGTATCACTGAAGCCGAGCTACGTGAGGCGTTTGCGATCATAGATAAGGGTTTAGAAATCACCGACCGCGCTGTGTCGTAGGATTTTTATTTTCATTCACACCCTGGCGTGAGCCCGGTCATTTCTGGCTCTGCGCATCAGCGTATTTACACCGCAAACTCGATAAGCCTTTCTGTTGCATCGCTTTCACTTGACGCATGCCGACCAAAACTAAGAGTCCATCCGGAAGGGCCAGCAAGCACTCGCAACTCTCCATCGATGATCAAGTTGAAGCCGCAGTAGCATGGCTCAAGCGTAAAAGCTCGAAAGCTACTCTTGTTGGCATGGCCCGTTACGCGATTCCCTCAAATAATGCCTTTGGCGTATCCGTTGCTAACATCCGCGCACTTGGAAAGCAGTTGGGGCGAAATCAGGAACTTGCCGCCGCGCTCTGGGCCACTGGTCACTATGAAGCGCGCATGCTGACATCATTCGTCGCTGAGCCCGAGCGTCTCACGCCCGCGCAAATGGATCGTTGGTGCCGTGACTTCGACAGCTGGGCCATAGTTGACACACTCTGCTTTCACCTATTTGACCGCACACCACACGCCTGGCAAAAGGTTTCGAAGTGGTGCAAAAGCCGGGAAGAATTCATCAAGCGCGCTGGCTTCGTGCTAATGGCTTGTTTGGCCCTGCATGAGAAAACGGCGAACGATTCTCAGTTTCAAGGCTTCTTGCCAATCATTGAGGAGGGGGCACTTGACGATCGCAACTTTGTGAAGAAAGGCGTGAGCTGGGCATTGCGATCGATCGGTAGACGTAATTTGTCGCTCAACACGGCATCGGTTGAGGTCGCGAAACGACTTTCGGTATCAGAGCAGGCGTCATGCCGTTGGGTTGGCAAGGACGCATTGCGGGAATTAACTAGTCCAAAAGTTCTGGCTCAATTAGCTCGCCGCAGTGCAGTAAAACGCAAAGACGCAAAGTAGGCAAAGTCGCAAAGAGGAAAGCCAATTATTTTTCCTTAGCGTCTTTGCTTACTTTGCGTCTTTGCGTGTCTAAGTTCGCGCGCATGGTTAATAGCCTATGGAGATCCTCAAAAACTCACGGCATTAGTTTTCTGAGAACAAGATGAGTTGGTAAATAGATCAGAAGCGGAAGCAGCAGCATCAGCAAAACGAGATATAGCAGCGCCGGCATGACTTTTTGCGGCTCACCTCTAGGGCCGCGAACCCAGTTAATATTTTCTCGCGTGTCGGCAAATGCATAAGTAACCGGCAACACCAACCAGGCGACGAGTGTTTGGCCCAGGAGAGCGCGCTCGTCATACCCGAGCCGATAAACCATCCAGAGCAATAACAGTGGGAACCAAATGTGAAAAAGAGAGACCAGTCTCACCGGCCGAGGAATAGTTCCATCAAACATATACTTACTCAACCCGAACACGTTTCGACCGACCAGTAATCCGCCAACGAAATCAATATTCCAGGCTATGTCGAGGAGCAAGATTGACAGTGTCATCATGCTTGCCAGTAAACCGTTTTCCAACCAGAGCGCGGCTGCGGTAACGAATAGAGCTATATCCGAAAACCAGAGGAAATTTGAAGCGCCGTATTGTCGCCAATAGATCGGAATCAAGATCAAGACGAAGAGTGTAAAAGCGATTTTGAGCCAGAGGGGAAACATTCAATTGCAGGATTCTAGCGAATTATTCGGCCACGGATGGCGCGGATGAAAAACGGAAAAATGGAAAATGCCCGAGTCTTCACCTGCCATACCCATGCTCCTCAGTGTTAAGTCGAAGGTTTGTACAACTCATCGCTGCCAACGTCGAAAACTCGGTTAAGCCGGGCTCGGAAATTCTCAAACGCAATCTGCCCTCCAAGTTCCAGTAGTTGTTCTTCCGAAAACTCATTGCGCAAACGCGCATAGAGGTCGTCAGAAATATTCGAAGGAGTGTTGGCCATAGCGTCGGCCAGCTCGATCACCAGGCGCTCTTTGTCATTGAACGCACCCAGATCGCTGCCGGGCAGCGCCAGCAACTTCTCATCTGTCAAACCCGCTTTCCTGCCCACGGCAGAATTAATGTCCACTCAAAACGGACAGCCCACTCGCGCAGCCGTACGTACCTTTGCCAACTGAATGTAACGCAAGGACACTCGGCGCTTTCGGCTTAAGCCGGCTTCCATGGCTATACCGCCCCACACTAACCCGGGCTTGCGCATCTGCTGCTTCACCGGTGTGAGATCCTTCCCAAACATCTTGCGCATCGCTCCGTAGAACCAACGGAGATGCCATGGAGCATCTTTTTTCTCCAACCCAGACATTCGAACCATACGGACTCCTTAATGCTCCTACGGATCCTTTGTAGGGGCGTCGCTCCGTCGGGGCCCCAGCGTCGCGATTCTGTGTGTCTGTCGCGCTCAGGCGACTATGGGGCGCCCACGGAGCGAAGCCCCTACGAGTTTTCAGTCAAACACTACTTTCATATTCAGGAACGAACCATAGCGCTGGGCGGCTTCATCGACGTTTTGTGTTTCAGACTTACCAAACGACGAAAAGGGGATGATTGTAATCACCACTGAATCCTCTTTGAAACTACGTTTCCACGAACCAACGACACGTCCTGCTATGAC
>DASSCG010000580.1:0-3351 GCA_035697925.1 Pyrinomonadaceae bacterium | reverse complement strand
CGTTGCTCACCTTCGAGTTGCAGTTCCGCATTTTTCCTGGCTTCGCGCGCCGACAACACGCGCAGGCGGGCAGTTTCCACGGCTTGAGCCGAATTTCGGACATCCACTTCAATTAACTGATCCTGAGAGCGTGTGGTGGCTTCCAGCCGCTCCCTGAGAATTCTGGCGCCAGCGAGATTTGCTTCCGCGGTTTTGTTCTTAAACGGAATCTGAATCGCCACCCCGACAGTAACGTTATAGGTATTAAGGCTAAACAGGTTGCTTAACGTCTTTCCGTACCCGCCAACGAGATCTGTCGGAGCAAGCGCCGGCGTAGCTACGAGAGGCGACGTGGCAATTGGAAAGCCTGAACGTCGCTGAATATCCTGAATCTGGTCAAGCAGAAAAGCATTTGAATTGAAGTTCGGATCCCCCGAGATCAACGGAACAAGCGTTCCCGGCGGGATGGATGTGCTCGCTGCAGTTCCCGCCAGCCCGGTTGTGGCCAAGGTAGTCACAAGGTCGATCTGGGGTCTCGTCTGGTTCTTGAAGTACTGGATGTCAATACTATTGATATCGTTTTCCAAATGCAGTCTGCGCAGTTCAGGCCTGTTATCGCGGGCCTCCTTTAAGGCCTGGTCCAGGTTAATCGGATCGGTGCTAAACGAGGGAGTATCAGTTGGCGTTAATTGTGCCGACCATTCCGGAGCCATCGAGTCCCTGAACATTAGCTGTTTGAGGTTGTTTTCTGCGATCGAAACATTTTGCACGGCCAATAGGAGCGTTGATTCGCGGTTTGCCAGTTCGGTCTGAACTTCGGCTCTTTCCAACGGAGCCTTCGCACCAGCGGCTATTTGTGCCTCCACATTTCTCAGGTTCTCACGCGAGAGGTTGAGGTTCTCAAGTTGGTTTTGCTGATCGCGAAGCGCGAATACCAACTCCCAATACGCCTGCTGAACGCGTGAAATCACATCAATAGTGCGCAGTCTAAAATCAGCGTCTGACTGCTCGAGGCGTTTCTTCTGAATTCGAATCTGCCTCCGATTATTGTCAATGGAACGGTCACGCAGCAGCGGTTGCGTAAAGGTCAAAGCCAAATTCGAAGAGTAGAAAGGATTGAGTGTACTGTTCGTAGCACTGGTCGTTGTCTTGTTGTTACTAAAGCTTAGCTCATAATTTCCGCCGCCCCGGCCGAACTGCTTATTAACCGACGGACTCAACGTGAACACGGTGTTTGACACCTGACCTGAGGTGCCCGCTCCAGCAAAGATGTTCTGCACTGGAATGACGCGTTTATCGATTTGTGGAGTGATGCTGAAAATCGGATCAAATACACCCTCAAGGGCTCGCAATTGAGTTTCAGCAAAACGAACGTCGTCGCGAGCGACTTCGATGTCGTTGTTGTTTTGAAGGGCGCGTTTTACGGCATCGTTTAATGAGAGCGCTATCGTGTTATCAGTAACTACGCCCAGACGAGTCATATTGGGCGGAGGTGGCAAAGGCTTTCGCTCCACAACTGGGAAGTTAGGATCCGCCGGTTCCTGGAGGGTCACGTTATCGGGAGTAGGTGTGACTGTCTCTGGAGTCGGTGCGACATTTGGGGTTCCCGTCGTGGAGGGCGTCGGACGCGCTGCCGGATCCGTGGGATTTCCTGGTGGCGCTTGCGGAGCCGGCTGTTGGATCCCCGGAGGAGCCTTTGGAGGCGCCGGCTGGGTTCCCGGAGGCGTGCTTGGATTTTGCCTTTCAGAGCCTGGCGGCCGCGTAGCGTCGCGCTGGGTTTGGTTTGGGGTCGGCGCCGGCACTTGTGCCCAAGCGTTCGTTCCTGTCATCAGCACCGCTCCCAGCAGCGCCAATCTAATTACATTGTTCGTCTTCTTTATAAGCATCGACCAAAAACTCCTTCAAGTTTAATCCCCAAATATTTAGGCTTTGAGCAGACAGACCCGTTAATAGACAGACTCCGCCGGATCAGGTTTGGTTACGCTGTATAAAGTACGGAGGTTTCAAAAAGATGGCATTATGACCGCCTGGCTATAACCGCCTGGCGCCAGCCGAAACGCTCGAGAAGCCCTCAGCGCAGAGCAATTTGCCGTAGCGGCTCAACTTTTCAGGAACGGACGCACGCCAACACTCGCACGTATCAACTCAGTTCGGCACTGTTAAAGGTGTCGTCAGTGGTCTCCATCAAACGATAGCCGTTCCATTGTCGGTCACGAATGTTCGCATCGGCGGAAGGGCAAAACGATCCACTAAACATCACGAAAAACCACTAAGTGCTTCGTGCCTGTTCGTGTGATTTCGTCGATCGTTGCCCCATGGAACCCTCCCTCAAGTCAGTAGCTTGACAGTGACAGCGACGCCGCATAATCTGAGGGCTCTTTTTCCAGCACGTCCAGCATGAGTTCAAACGGTCTCCCGCGATGACGTGTGCTTAAACCCACCGGTCATTCATAGTCCGGTTTAATAATCGTGATGGAGGTCACTAACAAAAATGGCAGTTAAGGTTGGCATCAACGGTTTTGGTCGGATCGGACGAAACATCTTCCGAACATCCATAGGTGATCCGGCTATCGATTTTGTGGCAGTTAATGACCTTACCGATACGAAAACACTTGCACACCTGCTTAAGTATGATTCGGTCTTGGGTAATCTGGATCACGAGATTTCCGCAACTGAAAACGGAATCAAGGTCGATGGCGAAGAGTTTCGTGTCTTTTCGCAAAAAGATCCGGCAGCCATAGACTGGGAATCGGTGGGCGCGGAAATTGTGGTCGAATCCACGGGGATCTTTACCAAGGCTGAGGATGCGAAGAAACATCTGCGCGGTTCTGTCAAGAAAGTGATCATCTCTGCGCCTGCCAAGAATGAGGACATCACGATCGTGCTGGGTGTGAATGAGGACAAGTACAATCCAGGAGATCATCACGTAATTTCCAATGCATCCTGCACTACCAATTGCCTGGCCCCAGTGGCGAAAGTCATCAACGACAAGTTTGGTATTCGGTCGGCGCAGATGACCACCATTCATTCGTATACAAATGATCAGCAACTGCTGGACCTGCCTCACAGAGACCTTCGTCGCTCGCGAGCTGCAGCGCTGTCAATGATTCCCACTTCTACCGGAGCCGCGAAGGCTGTGGCCCTGGTACTTCCTGAATTGAAAGGGAAGTTCGACGGGATCTCCGTTCGCGTCCCAACGCCAAATGTTTCACTTGTCGATGCAGTGATCGAGGTCGAGAAAGATACGACGGTGGAAGAAGTCAATCGTGCCTTAAAGGATGCGTCGAACGAGGAGCTCGCCGGGATACTTTCGTTCTGTGAAGAGCCTTTGGTTTCCATTGACTTTAAGAAGAACTCTAACTCATCGATAGT
>DASSCG010000579.1:0-2733 GCA_035697925.1 Pyrinomonadaceae bacterium | reverse complement strand
TGAGTTTCTTACGCTTTACCAGGGCCCGACCGGCCAAAAGCGATCCACGAAATCACACGAACTAAAACGAAAATCTTTCTTAGTGTCATCTCGTGTGATTTCGTGGATTGTTCCTAATTCCACTCTTTAATCAAGACAAAGGCACATGCAACAATTTACCCACCCTGAGCTTATCCGCGGTCTTGGACCCATCGCTGCAATTTCAATCAATGTCGGCAACATTATTGGTACCGGCATTTTTCTTAAAGCTCGGGTGATGACTTGTAACGTAGGCACACCTTGGCGAGTGATCCTCGTCTGGATTGCCGCGGGCTTACTGGCCCTCGCTGGTGCGCTGACCTACGCTGAACTGACAACTATGCGGCCGCATGCCGGAGCCGAGTATGTCATCACTAAAGATGCGTACGGAAAGGTATGGGGTTTTTTGAATGGCTGGTCTCAGTTTCTAATCTCACGCACTGCATCAGCAGCTGCATTGGCAGTCGGCTTTGCCATCTTCATGAATGATCTTTTAGGTGGCGCTCTCGATACAGTTTATTTCAACTTAACACTTCCAGGTGGTTATCAACTTCCCTTCGGACACCTTCAAGTAGTTGCGCTGGCCACTATTGCAATCACTACTTTGATCAACTGCGCCGCAGTGAGTGTCACCGGTCACGTTGCTTCCTTCATCACGATATTGAAAGTCGTAGTGGTGCTGGGAGTCGGGCTGGCCGCTTTCTTTTACCAGGAAGGCAGTTGGGGAAATCTGTGGATGGCGAACACCGGCGGAGCTTGCGAAGGCGTGGACGTCACCGGAGGCGGATTTTCAGGGTTCGCAGCAGCGATGCTGGGCGCCCTTTGGGCTTACGATGGTTGGAACAACATTTCGTACATGGCCGGCGAAGTAAAGCATCCCGAGCGAAATCTGCCGCTTGCACTGATAAGCAGCATGCTCATCATGATTGCACTTTATGTCCTGGTGAACGTTAGTTACTACTACGTAATGACTCCGACCGAGGTAGCTAGTGTTTCAGCGACGTCCTCAGTTGCGGCCGAATCCATCAGAAGAGTTCTGGGCCCCGTGGCGGTAACCTTAATGGCTGCCGTCATGATGCTGTCATCGTGGGGCTCACTTCAGACTTCCATTCTTGGGACTGCACGGATCCCTTATGCAATGGCTCGTGATGGCGTTTTCTTTCAGAGCTTGGCGCGGGTTTCGAAGGGAGCTAGTGTACCGGTCATCTCCCTGATGGTGCAGGCAGTTTGGGCATCGGTTCTGGCGGTCTCAGGTAAGTTTGATCAACTGACCGACCTCGCGATTTTTGCGTTCTGGCTTTTTTATGGAATGGTGACCGCCTCTGTCTTCGTGTTCCGTAAACGCGAACCGAATGCTCCGAGGCCTTATAAAACGTGGGGCTACCCGGTTGTGCCGGCTCTCTTCGTCCTGGCGACGATCTATCTAATTGGCTTCACCATTTATAACGCGTGGCTGCAGTCATTGATTGGTTTGGCGATTATTGCTGCAGGCTTGCCAGTCTACTTTTACTTCACCCGCAAAAACCGAACGACCTAGACACAATCACGCGACCGACCTATACAGATACCGCACAATTCTAGAAGTTTCGCAGGTTGGGAAGGGTGGTCTACTGCCGCCTCAACTGTGACCGCTTTCACCTCTAAAGAAAAAGCTCAAAAGTCGCAGTCAGCAACCTGTGGAATCTTTTGCTGTCGCCGTGAGAGTGCCTCGAGTTGAGGCGGGAGTAAACCACCCTTCCCAACCTGGGAGGCACCGAACCTCGAATGGTGTATCCGTGCGCATTTACAAATCACCTGCTAGGACTCGTTTCACTTCCGAGTCACTTGGATTAGTGGAGCACCTAGCCCCTCACTGGTTGCCAGAAGGGCTTTTCCATCCAGTCGATAAGCGATCGCTTCTCCCTGCTTGCGTTGGCCTAACGTAATTGGTTGAAGCGGTTGTTTCCAAATAGATTCAAAGGGCGCCCTGGCCGGCAAAACAATCTCATACGCCTGCATGTAGTCGCAGAAAGCAACGCGACGTCCATCGGGTGAGATGTCTCCTCCAGTAATAATCCCGCCCAATAGACTCGGAACATCAAGCTCTCCCAGACGCTGCAGTGTTGTCGGCCCCTCACTGCCAAAAGGCGGCGAAGCTTGATAGATACCGGGATTGGCGAAAGGGATCTTGGTCACAATAAAAATGCTCCCGGTTACCGGATGGACCATGAGCGTCTCGGCGTCATGTTTCCCGTCGGGATATTTCAGATGGATTGCTTCGGCACTTTCTGTGACGGCGGGCTTGGTTTTGCTGGAACGGGAGTTAATCGCATTAATCTTGGGCTCAACAACTCTATACACAATTATCTCGGAACGTCGCTCATTGTTGTCACCAATATCACCAATGTAAAGATAGTTCTGACCTCTAATGGAGCCGGGCCCGGCAGACATGTCCTCCCAGTCGAAAGCGGATGCGCCAGAGACTCGCCAAACTCCTTTTCCTGCACCACCGCTGTCGAACGCATAAATAAAAGGACCGTCTCCTGAATCGTTGTGGGTCCAGAAAAAACCGGGAGTTGATCTAGAGGCTACCAGGCCGCTGCTTTCTCTGATGGCAGGATCCTTCAAACTCCCAAGTCTTGTTGCTGCTCCGTAGGTTCCAACATTTCGTTTGCCAGTTCCCCCCGCTTGAGCAAGACGCTGAGCCTTCGCCGGTTGCGGTACAGGCACGTGCTG
>DASSCG010000578.1:0-3532 GCA_035697925.1 Pyrinomonadaceae bacterium | reverse complement strand
CAAAGCCACATCCTCACAACAGGCGGCAAAGCCGTGTTACTTTTGAAGCAAGCCGTTAAGTTCAATTCATCCCAACCTATCCGGACGATAGTGACCGGAACCAAGGAGACCCCAAATGAAAAGCAATCTTAAACCCGATCATCCTGTGACAAATGAAGCTGCTAAGGCAGCAACTGGAAAGACACTGGATCAATGGTTTGCCGTCCTGGATAAGATGGACGGACTTAAGTTAGGTCGTCGCGCCATCAACAATCATCTCTACGAACAGAAAATTGACCCATGGTGGTGCTCCACCATCGCCGTCGAATACGAAAAGCACCATGACGTACGAAAGAAAGATGGATTGTTTGAAGGCTATTTCGTCTGTGCCACCAAGACGATTGCGGCACCGCCGGCTGATGTCTTTAAGGCTTGGTCAAGTAGCGCCGACTTAAGCAAGTGGTTCGCTGCTGGCGCAAAGGCGGAGGTAAAAGATGGTGGTGCATTTGAGACCAAGGACGGCGAGAAGGGTACGTTTCTGCGAGTGCGCCAGAATAAGGACATTCGTATGACCTTTGAAGATAAGAAACTCTCCGCTCCCACGCAGGTAGATGTGCAATTTCAGGATAAAGGAAAAGGCAAGACGGGTTTGCTGGTAAATCACACAAGGATCCAAACGCGCGCCGAAGCCGATGGACTTCGAGCAGCTTGGGCAGAAGTGCTCGATCAGCTGAAGGCCGTGTGCGAAGGTTAGTTTGACTTAAAGTGGCCCCCCGCTCAGCTTGGCGTTGTTCGCTTGAACGGGGCCGCCCTTCGCTTGGCACCTACCGGACTGCCGTCCCCAGAAAAAATTCATCCTTAGGCCAGCGTTTCATGTGTGCAATTTCTGGCGAGCGGAGTTATAATCCGGCTTCCATGAATTTCGAAATTTTTCACCCAGCGGTCGGGCGCTGGTTTCAAAAGACTTTTTCCTCTGCGACAGCCCCACAGGAACTCGCCTGGCCAGCCATAAAAGCTCAGAGCAACACACTGATTGCCGCCCCAACCGGTTCGGGTAAGACACTTGCTGCATTTTTGGCCGCTATCGACGATTTGGTTCGTTTAGGAATCGAGGGAAACCTCGACGACACAACACATGTCGTTTATGTCTCGCCATTAAAGGCCCTTAGTAATGACGTTCAGCGCAACCTGCAGATTCCGCTCGAGGGAATTCAACAGGAACTCCATGCGATGGGTTTGCCCGAAATCGGTATTCGCACGCTGGTGCGCACGGGCGACACTCCAGCCTCCGAACGCACCGCAATGACCAAGCGGCCGCCGCATATCGTAGTCACCACTCCTGAGTCGCTCTACATTCTGCTGACCAGCGAGGGCGGTCGCAAAATGTTGCAGACCACTAAGACATTGATCCTTGACGAAATTCACGCCGTTGTTGGAGACAAACGAGGCTCGCATCTGGCCCTTTCGGTCGAACGCCTTGAGCAATTGGTAAGTCAGCCTCCCCAAGGCGAGATTCGAAATCCGAACTCCGAAATCCGCAATCCGAAGCTCATTCGCATTGGTCTATCCGCAACTCAGCGACCGATTGAAGAAGTCGCTCGGTTTCTCGTCGGCTCAGATGGGATTGAGACTGATGGTCGCCCCAACTGCACGATTATAGATAGTGGACACGCTCGACAACTGGACCTGGCAATCGAAGTTCCTGAATCGCCTTTGCAGGCGGTCATGTCCGGCGAGGTTTGGGACGAAGTCTACGATCGCCTGGCGCAGCTAATTCGAGAGCACAGGACGACTCTGGTTTTTGTTAACACACGCCGCTTAGCGGAACGCGTGGCGCGCCATCTCGGGGAACGTATCGGTGATGAAAATATTGCTGCCCACCATGGCAGTCTGGCGCGAGAACAGCGGCTGGCGGCTGAGCAAAGATTAAAAGCTGGGGAACTGAGCGCGTTGGTAGCCACAGCTTCATTGGAACTTGGTATCGATATTGGTGACGTTAATCTGGTCTGCCAAATTGGTTCTACTCGTTCGATAGCCAGTTTTCTGCAACGTGTAGGGCGGTCTAATCATACGGTTGCTGGATTTCCAAAAGGCAGGATCTTTCCTCTATCTCGGGATGAACTGGTTGAGTGTGGAGGCTTGATTGATGCGGTGCGCAGGGGAGAGCTCGACCGGTTGACGATTCCAGAAAAGCCTCTGGATATTCTGGCTCAGCAAATTGTCGCGACTGTTGCTGCTGAGGAGTGGACCGAGGACGACCTTTTCGCAATGGTGCGGCGAGCATTCCCATACCGCAATCTCGAACGGAAAGATTTTGATGCCATCGTGCGTATGCTCGCCGATGGATTTTCGACCAAGCGGGGTCGTCGCTCAACCTATTTACACCGTGATGCGGTGAACCAGCGGCTGCGAGGACGGCGCGGAGCAAAATTAGCAGCCATCACTTCGGGAGGGGCAATTCCTGATACGGCGGACTATGCCGTGGTGCTCGAGCCGAGTGGTCTGGTAATCGGATCAGTCAATGAAGACTTCGCAATTGAGAGTTTGCAGGGCGATATCTTCCAGCTGGGAAATACTTCCTGGCGGGTGCTTCGCGTCGAACAGGGCAAGGTCCGGGTCGAAGATGCGGCGGGACAACCCCCTTCGATCCCATTCTGGTTGGGTGAAGCGCCTTCGCGAACACATGAACTCTCGGCAGCAGTTTCAAGGCTGCGCGAGGAGATTGGCGATCGAGTGATCTTTCACACCAATGGCAGCAACGGCAATCGAGTTCAGACCGAAGAGAACCAGGATCAAGCTCGCAATAGTCTCACGGAATCTCCAAGCGATTTGAATGGAGAGCTGCTGGACGAAGAGGCGAATGGAGACAAGCCGAAAGTCGAACTCGGACCCGCCGTTGATTGGCTGGTGGAGGAAGTGGGAATCTCCCGGGCCGCTGCTGAGCAAATGGTGGAGTATCTCGCCGCTGCGAAAGCCGCGTTGGGTGTTATGCCTACACTCGACAATATAGTTCTCGAAAGGTTCTTTGATGATAGCGGCAGCATGCAACTCGTTTTGCACGCACCGTTTGGCAGCCGCCTGAATCGCGCGTGGGGTCTGGCTTTGCGCAAGCGTTTCTGTCGCCAATTCAACTTTGAGTTGCAGGCTGCAGCCACTGAAGATGCCATCGTACTTTCACTCGGCCCCACGCACAGCTTTCCGCTTGATGACGTTTTTCACTACCTGAACTCAAAAACCGTTCGCGAATTATTGTGCCAGGCTCTGCTTGATGCACCGATGTGGAACATACGCTGGCGGTGGAATGTCACAAGGGCTTTGGCTGTTTTGCGCCGGCGGGGTGGCAAAAAGATTCCAGCGCAGCTTCAGCGAATGAATGCCGAGGACTTGCTTACGGCAGTCTTCCCTGACCAGGTTGCTTGTGCCGAAAATCTTTCCGGTCAACGCGAGATTCCAGAACATCCTCTGGTTACCCAGACTGTTCAGGACTGTCTAAAAGAAGCCATGGACGTTGACAGCCTCGAAAAGCTCCTGGTAGCCATCGAAAACAACGAGA
>DASSCG010000577.1:0-4319 GCA_035697925.1 Pyrinomonadaceae bacterium | reverse complement strand
CCTCCGTTAAATCCGACCATTTCCATCGCTGCTTTGAGTCCGGCGATACCGTAACGCGTCGTTACTGCCAGCGCAAGCGGAGTCAGTTTTTCTTGCAGAGCCTCAGCTTTAACAGTTTCTCCAGCCTCAACCAGACGATAAAGCTCGACACACTGCACTGCCGCGACACAGCCGACAGCAAGAATGGCGCCTCTGGCTCCAATCTGAAGCGCGCTCGAGAGCACAGTTGCGTTTCCAGCCAAGACGGCAAAATCTTTTGGAACGAGATTGACGGTTTGTCGAAATTCGACAATGTCTGCTGAACTGTCCTTGATTCCGATGATGTTTGGGTGAGCGCTTAGCTGACCTACGATTTCCGGTTTGATCTTTATGCCAGTTAGATCTGGCATGCTGTAAAGAATCACCGGCAGCGGGCTCGCATCAGCGACGGCGTTGAAGTAGATCGCCAGGGCGTCTTGAGTTATCGCTGAACGATAGAAGTATGGCGTGATTACGAGTACAGCATCGGCGCCGGCCGAGGCGATTTGTTTAATCTCAGCGATTGTGGCCCGTGTGGACTGTTGACCCGCACCGACGACAAATTGCATGTCCGTTGGGATCTCTTCGCGTGCAATCTCGATAACCTGGGCGCACTCGTGTTCGTGGAGGTTCACTCGTTCTCCAGTCGAACCCAGAGCGACATACCCCAAAACTCCGGTCTCATTCCATTTGCAGATATTCCGACGCAGGCTTTCTTTGTCGAGGTCTTCGTTGGGGGTGAAAGGAGTCGCGAACGGAATCAAGATGCCGCGCAAGCTATTCGTTGAACGCGTGGTGGGTGCGGACGGGGAACTTATTTCACCTGGTTGATTCAAACCAGGGGATTATAACGACCTCCTCCGCATACAGGCAACGAAGCCGGTGTTGTGGGTGGTGTCCTAAATTGAGCGATGGCGTGTTCGAGATAAGACCTTCCACGAAACCGCACGAAATAACACGAAGAGTTTAGTGATATTTTCGTGTGATTTCGTGGATCGTTGTTGATTTTTCGCCCGGACAGAATGCGAGATTAGGGAACTACAGCTCTTCGTGATGATGAACCCTTATTGACAACCCGACAGCTTGAACGACCCGATCCTGGTCCGCCAGTTGAACGCCCCTGTTGTTTTCTGATACTCGGTTGAATACCAGAAAGTGCAATCATCGTTCGGATCGATGGTCATGGAACTGTAATCACCCCAACGACTGACTGTATCGCAGGTAACATTTCCCCTGGAGTCCACGACCGGATTCCCCGATTCGTCCCGCAGAGGACACAAGCAGCGTCCATTCGAGAGTTTGCATCGCTGCGTTCCCTGTCCGGCTTTAAGAAGGATTTCCGGCCCTAGCGTATTGACCGGATCGCTTGAGCCACGGCTGGCATAACGAATCCCCGGAAATGACGACGTGCTTGATGAACTGTAACCAACGGCAATGTTTTGCTTCTTGTCCATTCCGAGCCCGGACATCCAGCGGTGTTTCGTATCAGGGGCGTAAGTGCTTTGCTGAAAGACCGTGGGCGTGGCGCCGTTCATGCTTCGCAGTTCATACCACCTGACACCAGTTCGCGGATTAGGTGGACCACTATCTACCGAATGACTTACGAGAAACGATTCATGACTCGGGAAGCGACGGTAGACGAGCCGGAACATCAGTCGCTCTCCCAGCGTGTCCAGTTTCTCAGGATCTCTCGCGCCTGGTTGCGGAACACAATCCTGGCCACTACCGTTACAAGCCATTGTGAAACGTGCCACCGGAATAACGGCATTTGGCTGACGGGTGGCGCCGGAGCCAAATGTTGAATTTGCCGGTGTGGCCCAGTCGACACGGAACTTCCAGAAATCCAGAGATCGAGAATCACGTCCGAGGGCGATGAAGTAATTCGGAGAACCTGCAGGCGGCGCAGCTGGGCCGTTCGCAACTCCCTGAGCATCGGTGAGTGCTGCTGTCGCCCCGTCGAGATCGGCCGGCATCAATCCGAAGAAGGCAGAGCTTAGTTGGAAGCACTGTTGCGTTGCCGGCTGGCCTTGCAACATCTTTCTCCTATCGTAGGCGCAAACGCGCGAGCCGATGAACCTATCCTGTGCATTGAAGACGTTGAATGAAACATAGTAACCGTCCGGCCAAACTCCCATTTTCGGATAGTCATTGAAGGCCGGATAAGGAAACTCATAAAGATGGTAAGTGCCCGTAGCATCCTCGGACGTCGATACCGCCACACACTGAGAAAAGCCGTTGTTGACTGAGAACTGTGAAAGCACCCAGCGACGGGCAATCTTGTCAAACTGGACTACCGGATCCCCATCATTATTGATGGCGCAGTTTCCACCCAGCGGCCTCCAAAGAAAGTTTCCCGGCACCGGTCCAAGCTCTATCGCACCCGACGATTTATTGAAAACCGCAAAGGCTCCGTTCACAAATTGGACATACTGAGTAGTTCCCACCGCGCCGCTGGTGTCGGGCGGCGCGGTTTGTACAGAGAACTCACCCTGGGGACCCCGAAAGCCTTCGCCGATTCCTTCGAGATTTTTGCCGGGAATTGGCGTGGGACCTCTGCGCCGCGAGCCCCTCGCAGGTGAGCGACGCCGGCTGACAGAAGATTGCAATACTGGGTCCGGGCGCGCGGGACCCAGGCTAACCAGCACGTTGGGATTTAGACGGATGCGTTTTTTGGTTCGTACGGCTCCCAGACTAACTGTTGGTGGCGGCATTCCTCGGAGCGATTCAGTTGAAGTTGCCGTTCTTGATGCCGCAACTACCTCAACCTGATTTGGGTCCTGTGCGAGTCGTGTTTCAACTGTGCGACTCGGATAATAGATTGAGATGAGAAGACCGCTCAGAAGGAGCAGCGTGAGGATAATTCGTGACGGTTGATTTCGGGTTGTCATTCCAAGCCTCCTTTGGGTGGGCGTGAGGGTGATTCGTGCATTGAATTCAATCCCACAGGATTGAACATTCCCAGGTTAGGCCGAGTGGTTCACCTTCGCTTGCCTGGCCATGGAGCGAGCGGGGTAAACCACCTTCGTAACCTGCGAATTTACATAAGCGATTCAGTCAATCAATTACAGAAAGTAATCCGACTTAGAAATCCTCAAGCTTGGCCTTCTTATCGCCAAACTCGAGTCCAGTGGAGGGCGCGCGCAGTAATCTCAAATCCACCTCGAGTACTGACGCATTAAAGAGATCGCCTCCGTCACCAGTCGACTTGAGCCTGTCGATATGTTTCTGGAAACGCGCCATTACTCTTTTAAAGACCTGGGCTGCGGTTAAACCGTCAGCAAAGCCGCGGTCGATCTCCGAATCGCATTCGAAGAAGACTTCAGCAAGGATTGGCGGATAAGTGAATTCGTCGCTGTATCCGAAATATGCGCGACACCCGTTGCTCACGAAATGAGGTCCAAGGCCCGCGGCTGTCTCGCACGAAAGGAAGTGAACGATCTTACCTTCGGATTCTTCGCGCCGGAAGTGGCCTTTGCTAAAAATTGGATCGAGGTTGTCTCCGGTGTAGCTATCGGGAAAGCCGTGACCTACCCCCGTGAGGTATACGACATTCGGTCTACGTGCCTGAGGGGCCACTTCGGTTCGACGTGCTGAGGTGCCCTGTCGTCGAATCACAGTGAAACCCTTTTTTTCAAAGTACGGATAGACGTTCTTCTCACGAAACTCAAACGGCGCCCTGGTCACGGGATCGAAGTTGGCATCTATAGCCAGCACAACTGCATCCATCGTGACCCGAACGGTTTTGGGTGAGGGCTTCTTGCCCGACTTCTTGACCTGTTTTTTGCCGCGTCTCGTGCCGGCCTTTTTGCCTACGCGTTTGCTCGAAGCCATTCCATCTCTCCAAGTCTACCGTGTTTCCTGTCCCTGAAAGGGACGAAGTCAATAGCAGGGGCAACGCCCCCGGAAAATTGGGAAAGCTCCCGACCCTGAAAGGGTCGCACCGTGCGCCAAATAAAGATCTAATCTGACTGATGTAAGGAGGTCGAGACCGCGACCCTTTCAGGGTCGGTACTGCAACTTCGCTTACCGGGGGCCTTGCCCCGGCTACTAACTTCATGCCCTTCAGGCATGCTCATCCTGGCTATCGCTTGCGTTTACCCTTCACTCGGAAACTATCTGATCGTGCGTTTGCTCCGCGTCGAGCCGGTTTCGGTGCGACCTTCTTCTGAGTCTGCTCAAGCAGGTTCCTAATCATCTGGTGCTCAATCTCGATCAAGAGGCGTCCAACTTTTGTCTTCCCTTTTACCTCAGTGATAGCCCGCTGCTTATCAATCATGCCGGCTCCGATCATAGCCAGTTCG
>DASSCG010000576.1:0-4341 GCA_035697925.1 Pyrinomonadaceae bacterium | reverse complement strand
ACCATCCCCGGCGACAAAAATTTGATCCTCGCTTAACCCAACCTCTTTGAACGGCGCGGTTATGGTCTGGAAGAATTCTCGCAGTTTCTGATGTCCAGCCGTCGGCGAGGCCCCCACAGGATCGTAGCTAATAGCATCTTCGGCAAAGGTACTTACCCATGCCTCTTGATCCATTGCACGGGTCGCCTCAAAGTACGCTCGAACTGCTTTCGATACTACTTCAGGCGACATTCGCCGTTTTTCCTTTTGCTGAAAAGCAATTAGACATCAATGAGGTCAACTACTCTTGAGGTGAGGTCGGGGCCGGAGCCGGAGCCATTATGCCGTGTTTTCCTGTGTTCGGGAAAGCCGATCGACGATCTCGACATATTTGGATATTAGTAACTAACAGAAAAAAGCCGCCGGCAACCAGAAATCTCTGGAGCCGACGGCTTTGTAACCAGCGGGAATTCGGATCTAGTTCGGGCCGAACCGCTAAGACTTTGATAAGCGTAATGCCAGCGCGAGCTAGCGCTTGCGATCGCGGTCAACTAAAATGCGACGCAGGATCTTGCCTGAAGCAGATTTTGGAATCTTATCTATAAACTCCACGCTTCTTATTTTCTTGTAGGGAGCAACTCGCTCCGCCACAAAGGTCAATATTTCATCTGCCGTGGCCTCTCCGCGCAAGACTACGAAAGCTTTCGGCACCTCCCCAGCCTCATCGTCAGGGAAGGGAACCACAGCAGCGTCAGCGATTGCCTGATGCGACAACAAGATTGCCTCAAGCTCGGCGGGTGGGACTTGGAAACCTTTGTACTTGATCAGTTCTTTGGCGCGATCAACGATAAAAAAATGATGGTCTTCATTCGCGTACCCGATGTCCCCGGTGTGCAGCCAACCCTCTGCATCGATAGTCTGCGCTGTTGCGTCCTCGCGATTGAGATAACCTTTCATGATTTGAGGTCCACGAACGCAAATCTCGCCTTCTTTGTTTGGACCCAGTGGAACACCGGTTTCCAAGTCAATAATCTTGCACTCGGTGTTTGGAGCGCAGACCCCAACTGATCCGAACTTTAGCTGTTCCGGGTGTGAGGGCGATGAGTGAGTCACAGGACTCGTCTCCGTCATGCCGTAGCCCTGTCGGATTTGGCAGTTCAGGCGAGCCATGCAAGCGCGAGTCAAACTCTCATCGAGAGGAGCTGCGCCGGAGAAGATTGTGCCCAGCGTGGACAGGTCAAAGTTATCGACAACCGGGCTTTTGCTTAAGGCAAGCACAACTGGAGGAACCAGATGCGCCAAGGTGACTTTATAATCATCAATACACTGTAGAAATTGCTCAAGGTCGAATCGTGGCAGGGTGACAATTGTTGCGCCCACGTAGAGTCCCATATTCAAAATTACTACCAGACCATAAATATGAAAAAGAGGCAGCACGCAAATTAGTGTGTCGTTTCCGTTGAAGTAGTCGAGTCCCTCCATCTGGCGAATATTCGAAACCAAATTGTGGTGAGTAAGCATCACCCCTTTGGGCAGGCCAGTTGTCCCGCTGGAGTAAGGCAACGCGACTAGATCTTCCCTCGGATTGATGTTCACTTCCGGAACCTGACTATGGCTGGCAAAGAGCGAAGTGAATGGAGTCGCCCCTTCCGCCTCTCCAAAAACAAAAAGTTCCTCAATGCTCGCCTTTCGAGCAGCATCACGGGCCTTATCGATACATGACGGCACGGTCACTAAGAAGCGGGCACCTGCGTCTTTTAATTGGTGAGCTACTTCGTCTTCGGTATAGAGAGGGTTTACCGGTGTATTGATTCCTCCAACCAAGGCCACGGCATGGAAAATAATCGCGTACTCCGGGACATTGGGGCTTAAGATTCCAAACACATCGCCCTTCTTGAACCCGCGCTGGTCCAAGCCTGCCGCAACTTGATTGATTGAGTCTGCCAGTTGGGAATAGGTAATCACTCTTCCGGTTAGACCCTCTATCAGGGCCGGCTTACTGCCCAATTCTCGGGCTCGCCCAAGCACGAGCTCAGTGAATGAAACCTCAGGAATGGTAACTGTTGGATAAGGTCCGCGGAAGATCATGATTGTTGGAGTGGCCTGAACTAGTCTCAGCGCAAAGCTGGAATTACATTAAACGAAGTCGATATGCGAAGCGCGCTTACATTAACAGGGGTGACCAGCCATCTGCAAAAGGTTTATAGTGACGGCCCTGTTCAGAAATTAAGTTGTCGGTGCTTTTGCCCAGCCCGAAAAAAGCATGTCTGACTCAAAATCTCGACCCTTAAATATTCTCTGCCTGGCCACCTACTTCAAAGGTGTCGACTTTATCCGGGAATGCAAAGCTCACGGCTGTCAGGTGGTTCTTATCACCAAAGAGAAGATGCTGGCCGAGGACTGGCCCCGTGACAGTCTCGATGATCTGATTGCCTTGCCAAATGATTCCGGTCCGGAACTCTTCATTCATCTAGCCAGCCTGCTAGTTCGCCAAACCCGGATTGATCGGGTCGTAGCACTGGAAGAATTTGACGTTATTACCGCAGCGCAAATCCGTGAGCACCTATGCTTGGATGGAATGACCAGCGCTACCGCCCGATTGTTCCGCGATAAACTGGCTATGAGTAGCAAAGTGAAAGCAGCCGGGCTCCATGTGCCGGAGTTCGTTCCATTGCTTAACCACAACGACATTCGTGATTTCATCGATCGAGTTCCACCGCCATGGGTAATTAAACCTCGGTCTGACGTCTCCGCCATCGGCATCAAGAAGGGAGTTGAACCGGGGGACGTTTGGAGCGCCATCGATGAACTCGATCGTCGCGAGCGACCTCGCGAACGCTCTGCGCAGTACCTGTTATCCCGTTTCATTTCCGGCGATGTCTTCCACGTTGACTCGCTGGTAAGCAACGGGCGAGTGATCTTCGCCGGTGCGAATCAATATGGACGGCCTCCCATGGATGTGGCTCACAAAGGCGGGGCTTATATTTCTCATACTATCCTTCACGGCGAAGGCGATGAGAAAAAACTCTTTGAAATTAACCTGAAGCTGCTTAAAACTCTTGGTCTCGAGGCCGGCGCGACACATGCGGAGTTTATCAAGAGCAATGCTGATGGTGAGTTCTATTTCCTGGAGGTTGCCGCGCGAGTGGGCGGCGCGTACATCGCGGACGTGCTCGAGGCTGCATCAGGAGTAAACCTTTGGCGCGAATGGGCCAGGTTGGAACTCGCAGATAGGCCTACCAGCCGAAAGCTTACGCCGCCTCGGAAGGAATACGCGGGAATTGTCTTGTCGCTGGCGAAGCAGGAGTTTCCAGATACCTCGGCCTACAACGATCCGGAAATTGTCTATCGCGTAAAGAAGAAGCATCACGTGGGTTTAATAGTGCGTTCCAAAAAACTGGAACGGGTACAGGAATTATTGAATCAATACGCAGTTCGCTTTACCCAAGACTTTGAAGCTGTAATGCCGCCGTTGGAGAGAGCTGAGTAGGTCGAAGAATAAACTTCCCCGTTCGAATGCTAATGCGGTAACCTCACCGGAATCGCGCTAACGCGAAATCAACGAAAGCGAGACTAAAGACATGCCTCAATCCTTGTCTTCGATCCTCATTCACCTCATTTTCAGCACAAAACATCGGGAGCCATTCATTACGGAAAAGATAGAAAAAGAACTACATCCGTATATGGCCTCTATCTTTCGGGGGTTGAAGTCCCCATCGCTTGCATTGAATGGCACGGAAGACCACATCCACGCGTTGTTTTCCTTGAGTCGAATCATTACGATTGCGGAACTGGTAGAAGAAGTAAAAACAGAAAGCTCCAAATGGATAAAGACTAAGGGTAAGGAGTTCAGAAACTTCCATTGGCAATCAGGTTACGGGGCTTTCTCAATTGGTGAATCTCAAGTTTCAGTTGTGAAAAGATACATCGCGAGGCAAAAGATCCATCACCAACGGATCTCTTTCCAGGACGAATACCGAAAGTTTCTCAAGAGCTATGGCATTGACTATGACGAACGATATGTTTGGGATTAATTCAAGTAGATAGGACCCACGCAGTGATGCGCCAAGGGCGCGACATGCGATAGCCTGGGGCACCGCCCCAGGGACGGTCAAACCAGAGACCGAGCGCTGAAGGCGCGGAATGCGTTCAGTCAAAGCTGCTCGCTTCTGATAGATTCATTCCGCGCCTTTGGCGCTGCAATGAATCTTTCACCGATTCGGCACGCGGGGTTACCAGCTGTGCCGATGTCGCGAGCACACCTTTTGATTCACAAACTTAATGGAAACACTCGACGAACGCATCGCAAGAGTGCTGCAGGAACATGTTTCCATCGTGCCTTACGATCCAGACTGGCAGCGG
>DASSCG010000575.1:0-4166 GCA_035697925.1 Pyrinomonadaceae bacterium | reverse complement strand
TGATCCTAATGGCGTCGTTTGGTGGAGGGGTGACTTGGGGCGGGGTCCTTATGCGTTGGTAGATACTACGGTGATAGTAAGTGGTAAACAGATTTTTCATTTTTCATTTATCATTTATCATTTTCCATTTACCGAACGATGTCGCTAGCTTATATCTTTCCCGGGCAGGGATCTCAGTATCCGGGGATGGGAAAAGACCTGGCAGAGAACTTTCCCGCGTCCCGAATGGTCTTTGAAGAAGTAGATGACGCGCTGGGGTTTAAGATTTCCCAACTGTGCTTTGAGGGACCAGCGGAAACTCTTCAACTCACGGAGAATACGCAGCCGGCTATTTTGAGTGTGTCGGTGGCAGCCCTTCGAGCTTTGGAGTCTGAAGGATTCCCTCGGCCCGAATACGTCGCCGGCCACAGTCTTGGTGAGTACTCGGCATTAGTCGCTGCAGGCTCTATAAGCTTAACCGATGCAGTTAAAACCGTTAGAGCTCGCGGACGCTACATGCAGGAAGCGGTTCATGCTGGACAGGGCGCGATGGCTGCGGTAATCGGCTTGCAGCTGGCAGTAATCGAAGAGATTTGTAAGCAAGCAAGTCAGGATCAGGTTTGCGCGCCGGCGAATGTTAATTCTCCTAACCAGGTAGTCATCGCCGGCCATGCCGAAGCTGTGGATCGCGCGACTGAGCTGCTGAAGGAGAAAGGCGCCAAACGGGTGGTGAAATTGAATGTCAGCGCACCATTTCATTGTGCGTTGATGATGCCTGCTCAGGTCCGACTGGGCGCCGATCTGGAGGCTTTGAGTCTTGACGATTTACGCACTCCACTGGTAAGTAACGTTGACGCAATTGAAGTAAGGGAAGCGGTAAGCGCCAGGGACTCGCTAGTGCGACAGGTTTCATCACCAGTCCGCTGGTTGCAGTCTATCGAGTTGTTGATTCGTCAAGGTGTTGATACCTTCGTTGAGGTTGGACCGGGAAAAGTTTTAAGCGGACTACTGCGCCAGATTAATCGAGATGTAAAGAGTCTCAACGTTGAGGACTCTGAAAGTCTAAAATCAACTGGCGCTGATCTGGGAGTGGCCAGGGCTGACTAAGAGTTTTCACAAAAATCACAGAGGAGCAAAACGAGATGCCCGATCAAGAGATCGAGAATAAAGTAAAACAGATTATCGTCGACGAACTTGGTGTGGACGAGAATGAAGTCACCCCCAACGCCCGCTTCATCGATGACCTGGGCGCCGATTCGCTGGATACAGTGGAACTCGTCATGCGGTTTGAAGAAGAGTTTGGCATTGAGATCCCCGATGAAGACGCCGAGAAAATTCAGAGTGTGCGCGACGCGTACAACTATATAGACCAGCACAAGAAGTAGTCGTGCGGTGATAAATCAGTGAGAAGTGATAAAAAGACCTGGTCTTTGGTCTCATCGCTAATTACTAATCACTTTATCACTGCTCTTCAAGGAGCTTTAATTTGACACGTAGGGTTGTGGTCACAGGCCTCGGCCTGGTAACGCCGATTGGCAACACAGTCGAGGCGACGTGGACTGCGCTGATGAGTGGTCAGAGCGGCGCGGATCGCATTCAAAGATTCGACGTCGAGAAGTTTCCGGTTAAATTTGCCTGCGAAATTAAGGACTTCGATCCGCTTAATTACGTTGAGAAGAAAGAGGCGCGCAAGATGGGCGCCTTTATTCATTACGCGATAGCCGCGGCGCAGGAAGCAATGGCTGATTGCGGGCTCGTAGTTGGCGATGATATTGCCGAGCAGGTGGGAACTTACATCAGCAGCGGTATTGGCGACTTCTGGGCGATTGAGCGGGAGCATTCGAAACTCCTCAACGACGGCCCAAACCGAATCTCTCCTTTCTTCATTCCTTCAGCGATCGTCAATCTGGCGGCTGGACAGGTTTCAATACGTCACAACGCTAAAGGACCAAATTCGGCCACGGCCACTGCGTGTGCGGCCGGAGCCCACGCCATCGGTGATAGCTTTAAGCTCATTCAGCGCGAGGCCGCCGATGTAATGATTTGCGGTGGTGCGGAGTCGGCGATCACGCCGATGAGTGTGGCGGGTTTTGCTGCGATGCGCGCGCTGTCTACTCGAAATGATGATCCGCTGACAGCCTCCCGTCCATTTGAGAGAGATCGGGATGGATTTGTTATCGGGGAAGGCGCGGGCATCATGATTCTCGAAGAGCTTGAGTTTGCTCGCCGTCGCGGTGCTCACATTTACGCAGAGCTGGTTGGGTACGGAATGACGGCGGACGCCTTTCACATCACCATGCCTGACGATACAGGCTCAGGCGCAACCCGCGTTATGCAGAAGACGATTCAAGACGCAGGCATTCAACCGGAACAAGTTGGCTACATTAACGCGCACGGCACCTCGACACCCTACAACGATAAATTTGAGACATTGGCAATCAAGAACACCTTTGGCGCCCATGCTTACGATCTCGCTGTCAGCTCCACTAAGTCGATGACCGGACACTTACTGGGCGCTGCGGGCGGCATCGAAGGGGTTTTCTCGGTACTATCAATTCACCGCAACATGCTGCCTCCCACGATCAACTATTTCCAACCCGATCCGGAGTGCGATTTGGATTATGTGGTTAACGAGCCGCGAGAAGCAGTTGTGAACTATGCACTATCAAACAGTTTTGGATTCGGTGGCACCAACGCGGCATTGCTGTTCAAGAGATATGAAGATGGGCAGTAGGCAGTTGTCATCGGTCAGTAGTCCGTAGTCAGTTTTTAGTGGTTCGTTTTCGTGTTGATTAGTGTGATTTCGTGGATCGTCCGTCCTCGGTCGAATTGGAACGATCCACTAAATCACACGAACTAACACGAACCTATTCACACCTAACAACCAGGATCAAGCTGACAACTGACAACTGACTACGGACAACTGACCACTGACAAATAAGAAATGAAAATTATAGTCTTAATGAAACAGGTCGCCAGCAAAGATGCGATCCTGCGGATTAATAAGGATGCGACTTGGATTGAGGAGGGCGATCTGTCGTTCGAGGTGAACGAGTCGGACGGCTATGCGCTCGAAGAGGCACTCCGGGTCAGAGAAAAACTAGGCGGTGAAGTTGTTGTCTGTTCCATGGGGCCTCAACGCGCTAAGAGTGTCATCAAAGATGCTCTGGCCCGCGGCGCCGATCGGGCGATACATGTTGTAGGCGATAATCTCACCCACCTCTCTCCTTATGCCGCAGCCAGCGTTTTGGCAGCAGCCATTCGCGATGAGCAGCCTAACTTGATCATGACCGGACTTCAGTCGGACGACTATGGCTATGCCCAAACTGGCGTAATCATGGCGGAGCTTCTTGGCATCCCACACGCGACGATTGTGATTGAGCTGGATGCCTCTGGCGATCAGTTGCGCGTCAAGAGAGAGCTCGAGAGCGGCTGGTATCAATGGTATTCAATGCCAACTCCAGCCTTGCTCACGATTCAATCCGGCATCAGCCAAATCCGATACGCGACCCTCAAGGGCATCATGGCAGCCAAGAAGAAAGAGATTAAAGAGGTTAGTGCCGCTGCAGAAATAGTTGACCGGCCATCACATCAACAGTTGAAGAAAGTTTATTTGCCGCAAAAGACTAAACAAACTCAACTACTGGGAAATGGCGACGCCAAAGCTGGGGCAGTCGCGCTTGCTGAGAAACTTCACGTTGAGGCACGGGTATTCTGATGAGTAGCGGGATTCTTGTATTTATCGAACATCGAGACGGCGTAGTAAGTAAGACTTCGTTCGAAGCTATTGCCGCGGCACAAAACCTCGGAGCGAAGTTGCAGCAGCAAGTGAGCGCGGTCGTTTTGGGATCTGATCCGGAGGCGATGGCCCAACAGGTGGCCGCGTATGATCTATTGAACGTTGTCGCAGCCAGCAATCCAAAGCTGGCGAACTACACTCCAGATGGTTACACCGACGCTATGGAGAAAGTGGTTCGCCAACTCGATCCCCAGCTGGTTGTCATGGCCCACACTTACCTGGTGCGCGACTTCGGCCCAAAGCTCGCCGCTCGTTTCGGCAAATCGTTAATCAGCGATTGCATACGAGCTGAGGTTGCGGACAACTCGATTACGTTCACTCGTCGAATCTTTCTGGGGAAGCTTGATGCCGATGTGGTTTCTGACGGAGCGGCACCCGTGTTTGCGAC
>DASSCG010000574.1:0-9791 GCA_035697925.1 Pyrinomonadaceae bacterium | reverse complement strand
AGGTACGTTTTAATTTCTAGCTGTCACAAATTGCTTCTGCCGGAGGTTGATCAGGAGTCATCTCACGTACGTCAAGAAGGGGAGTACTCATGAGAAGTAACACGATCGGTGCTCTGGTCCTGGCCGCCGCGTTGGCTAGCTCCATTATCAGTGTTGGGGCCCAGACTGATGCGAAGAAGACTGGGACGAACGACAAAGGGACCACTGCAACCGCCGCCATTACTGCCACTACCGCACCTCTGGACATGGCGCGGGCAGCGCTGATTGCCCAAGGCGGCGAAAAGTATAGGAACCTGAAAAGCATTGTTCTTAAAGGTAACGTCGATCTGTACGCGCCAAACTCTACGCAATCGATTCCCGGTGGATTCGTGATCGTTATTGCCGGAGAAAAGACGCGCATGGAAGTGGATGCGCGACCGGCCGTGAGCTTTAAGATGATTTACGATGGCCAGCGGACTTATAGCTCGTTGCCGAATGTTGATATGCCTCCACCAACCAAATTTGGAATGGGGATGCTGGTGAAGTTCGATCAAGACGGATACGCTGTTACTGCAATCCCCGACAAGAAGAAGCATCGTGGATTCCGCATAACTGATTCGGAGGGTAATGTCACCGACTTCTACGTTGACCCTGCTTCAGGTCGAATCATGAGTTTCATGATTCCCTATAGCGGTTACACTTTCGGCACTGAGAATAAGAAATTGAAGGACTTCGAAGGTGTGTTGGTGGCCACGAGCTTCACGCAGCGGTTAGAAATGCCTCAAGGAGCTTTCTTTGCGGACTACAGCGTTAAGGATGTAAAGCTAAACCAGCCTATTGGCGACGATGTGTTTGCGATTCCATAGCTCGCAGCCACGATTAGAATAAAAAAGGCCGTCTTCAAAGGGAGGCGGCCTTTTTGCTGGTTGCGAATAAGCGGGTTACACACTTGTAATCTCGTGTTCTTTTGATTTCGTTAGTTCATCGATCTTACCGATGTAGGTGTTAGTCAGTCTTTGAACTTCGTCCAGACCATTCCGCTCGTTGTCTTCAGAGATCTGTTTGTCCTTCAGCATCTTTTTAAGCCGCTCATTTGCATCGCGACGGATATTACGAGTTGCGGTGCGGTGATCCTCGGCAATCTCATGGACCTGCTTTGCCAGCTGCTTGCGGCGTTCTTCGGTCAGGGGTGGGATGGGAATACGCACAAGTTTCCCGTCGTTGGACGGATTCAGGCCAAGCTCAGAGGCTCGGATGGCCTTCTCGACGGCAATCAGCTGCGTCTGATCCCATGGCTGAACGGTCAGCATCTGGGGTTCAGGTGAGTGCACAGAAGCCATTTGATTGAGTGGTGTCATGTTGCCGTAGTAGTCCACCATGACATTGTCGAGTAGGCTGACGGCAGCGCGTCCAGTGCGCACAGTGGCGAGCTTCCGGCGAAAGTCCTCAATCACCGTATCCATTCGAGGTTTTGTTTCTTTGATTACGTCCTTCTCAGTCATCTGACTACTCCGAAACGGTTTAGAGTTTAGAGTTCGAGGTTTCGAGCTCGACGCAAGTTCTTAGTTTCTTTTAGGGCAAACTTCAGAACTCGGAACTCGAAACTACTTATTCAGGCAAACCTTTGTACCCACGTTTTCACCGGCCACCACCCTGCGGATGTTTCCGGGCTGACGCATATTAAACACAATGATCGGGAGGTTGTTATCCATGCACAAAGATATTGCCGAAGCGTCCATCACCTTCAACTGTTTCTCAAGGACCTCCTGGTAGGTGATGCAATCGAATCGGGTTGCTGTGGAAACGACCATCGGATCCGCAGAATAAATACCGTCCACCTTTGTAGCTTTGAGAATAATGTCAGCCTTGATCTCGAGAGCACGAAGGGCGGCAGCGGAGTCGGTAGTGAAGTATGGATTACCGGTACCGGCCGCGAAGATTACCACGCGGTCTTTTTCGAGGTGTCGCACAGCGCGTCTGCGAATAAAAGGCTCGGCCAGTTGGGGAATATCCATGGCTGACATCACCCGCGTATGCACGTCCAGCTTCTCTAACGCATCCTGCAATACCACCGCATTCATTACCGTGGCCAGCATTCCAATGTAGTCAGCCGACGAGCGATCCATGTTGCCTGCGCTCTTGGATACACCGCGAAAAATATTCCCGCCTCCAACAACTACGGCCACTTGCACGCCCAAGGCGTGCACCGCTTTCAATTCTTCGGCCACGGTTCGAGCAACGTCCACGTCAATCCCGTAGTTCTGCTCGCCCATCAGGGCTTCACCGGAAATCTTTAACAGGACACGACGGTAGGCGAGAGCGTCGGTTTCGGGTCTGGGCTTTTCGGCAATCATTTGATTTTACAGGAAAGAAGTCGAGTCAACCGTTCCGATCAACCGATAAAACTAAACTAGCCGATGAGTGATGCGACTTCGCCACCAAAGTCTTCCTCACGTCGCTCCAGTCCCTCACCCATTTTGTAACGGGTGAACCTCCGAATAGTGATCTTCTCGCCAGTTTTGGCGATCTTATCAGTTACCAGTTCGCTGACCGTCTTCGCAGGATCTTTCACGAAGGGCTGGTCGAGCAATACGTTTTCTTCGTAAAACTTGTGCAGCCGGCCTTCGACAATCTTATCGATAACCTGATCCGGCTTGTTGGCGTTCTTCGGGTCGTTGCGGGCCTGAGCGCGCGCTATTTCACGCTCTTTTTCCAAAGCTTCATTAGGGACATCCTGCTGGGAGACATAACGGGGCTCTGCTGCCGCGACATGCATGGCCACATCTTTGACCAGCTGTTGAAACTCGTCGCCTCGCGCCACAAAGTCAGTTTCGCAATTTACTTCAACCAGCACTCCAACTTTGCCGCCCATATGAATATAGGAGCCGACAATTCCTTCAGCAGCGATCCTGCCCTCGCGCTTTCTGGCTGACGCAAGTCCGCGCTTTCGCAGGATATCAATTGCCTGTTCTTCATTTCCTGATGCTTCAACCAGCGCGTTCTTGCATTCCATCATCCCGGCACCGGTCTTCTCGCGCAATTGCTTGACGGCTGCCGCTGTTATTTCTGCCATGATTACCAATTTCTCCGGTATTTAAGTAGCCCTAGACTTTGATCTGGGTTGTTAAGGGCAGCTCAGACTGAGTCTGTACTGCTTGATAATGAAAAGCGCAGCCCGGCGGAACTCCCGCTTAAAGGCTGCGCTCGCCGATGATTAGAAAATCTGAAATTATCTGCTAGCTCGCGGCGACGACCGACTCGGCACTCTCATCAGGCGCAGCTCCGGTTTCACCAGCGTCAGTAACCTCACTGGCGGGCTGATGATCGGTCTGGGTGCCATTATTTGACTCCCCAGTCGCTGAGGCCGCTGTGCCCCCAGGGATCTCGCCACCTTCAACCGCTTCGCCCGTCTCTCCGGATTCTTCGGTACCAATCGCCACGCCGCCTTCGGTAGCTATCTGCTGGCCCTCAAGAATTGAATCGGCTATTCGGGAAGCAAACAGTCGCACTGCTCGCAATGCGTCGTCGTTCCCAGGAATAACGTAGTCAATTCCTTCAGGCGAGCAATTAGTGTCCACCACCGCAACAATTGGGATACCCAACCGATTTGCTTCAGCCACTGCGATCTCTTCCTTACGCACGTCGATAATAAAGATCGCGTCCGGTAGCCGTCCCATGGTTTTAATGCCGGAAAGGTTTTTGTTTAAGCTCTCACGTTCGCGGTCCAGCTTGATGCGCTCTTTCTTGGTCAGCTTTTCATAGCGACCATCTGTCTGCATCGCTTCCAGATCCCGGAGACGCTTAATTGATTTTTGGACCGTCTGAAAATTGGTTAAGAGACCGCCCAGCCAGCGTTGATTGACATAGTATTGGCCGCAACGTTCTGACTCTTCACGAATGGCGTCCTGGGCCTGACGTTTGGTGCCCACAAAGAGCACAGTCTTGCCCCGGTCTTCAGCGACCAGATTGGTGACGAAGCTAATCGCTTCGCGGAACATTCGCTGAGTCTTTTGCAGATCGATAATGTAAATGCCATTGCGCTCACCGAAGATGTATTCCTTCATCTTCGGGTTCCAACGCCTAACCTGGTGGCCGAAGTGTACGCCGGCCTCCAGAAGTTCTTTCATCGTAACCGAAACCAAACTTATTCTCCTTTGTGAACTGGTTTAATGTACTCGCTGCGACTCACACGCTCTCACAAAGAGAGCAACCAATCCGAGACGCAACAATGGTTTAAGAATTTCGGAATTCGGATTTCGGGATTCGGATTGACAATTTCGCCATCCGCAATTCGAAATCCGAAATTCTGCTAGCGTTTTGAGAACTGGAATCGTTTGCGCGCGCCCTTCTGTCCGTACTTCTTTCGCTCTTTAATTCGCGGGTCGCGCGTGACCAGACCTGCCTGCTTCAACGTAGGGCGAAGATCAGCATTGAACTCCATCAGTGCGCGGGTAATACCGTGGCGAATCGCACCTGCCTGTCCCGAAGGACCACCACCGCTGACATTAATCAACAAGTCAAATTTTGTAGTAGTTTCCGTCAGCTGAAGTGGCTGACGAATGATCATTCGCAATGTTTCGTTTGGGAAGTACTTATCGAAGGGCTTCCGATTGACCAAAACTTCCCCGACCCCGGGTCGTAGATACACTCGCGCCGTCGAAGTTTTTCGCCTTCCGGTTCCATAGTATTGAATTTCAGCCACAGTAATGTCGTCCTCTTAAATGCTCTGCTCTCAGTTATTGTTGATTTGAACGGGAAGTGAATTCGTGGGGTTGCGGTTGTTGAGCCGTGTGCGGGTGCTCGGCATCGGCATAAATCTTAAGCTTCTTTCCCATCGCCTTGCCGAGCTTGTTCTTTGGCAGCATGCCTTTGATCGCCAGTTCCAGAACTTTCTCAGGACGTTTGGCGAACATCGTCCTCGCAGAAACCTCTCGGAGGCCACCCGGGTAGAGAGTGTGATGCCGGTAGAGCTTCTGATCGATCTTGGCGCCTTTGAGCACCACCTGCCGGGCGTTAATCACGATTACGTTGTCGCCCATGTCCATAAAGGGCGTCCACTTGGGGTTTCGTTTACCGGTTAGAATTGACGCAATCTCAGATGCCAGATGCCCGACCGTTTGGCCGGCTGCATCAACCACGAGCCATTTCCGTTTGAGTGCCAGGTCTTTACCGCTAGGGAAGTATGTCGACATAGTTAACTATCTCTGTTTTAAGCCATTAAAACGCGAACGGCTAGAATACAAAAGCGTTACGAATATTGTCAAGGCGACCCTTGATCAGGTAGTGACGTAATCTCCCATTCTGAAATTAGGCGTCCCTGTATAGGTGAAAACGATCCACGAAATCACGAAATATCACTAAACACTTCGTGTGGTCTAGTGGATCGTCTTATTCAGAAAAGGCTCTCCAGCTGTTGCCAGAGAGCCTTTTCCAGTTCGAATTGGTTTGCGTTAAGGCTGCGTAGGCTTGGTGCCGTCGTTCCGTTTGAGCTTCGGCGGCTCCGATCTCTCCACAGGTTTCTGTTCTGCATCGGGAGCAGTCGTTGGCTCATCCGGAGTGGGTTGCCGGCGCTTCAGGGTTGGACGTCCCGGAGCACCTTCTTCATTACCCGGAAGTGCGCCAGCAGTAGACGCGCGTGCGTTCGATAGTCTTAGCAGCCGGCCTTTGACTCGCTGAAACTCTGAGCTGCTAATTACATACTCTTCGCGCTCCGGAAATCGTGACGCCAGGGCCAGGGAAGCTGCGCGGCGTTCCGGAGGAGCCGGATGAGTGGCGAACAGTTTCGAGATGAAGCCAGGCTTCTTTTTGTTTTTTGACTCCAACTTCTCAAACATCGTAGCCATGGCGGTGGGGTCATAACCAGCTGCGTACATATACTGAACCCCCAGCTTATCCGCCTCTTCTTCAGCTCCACGACTGAACTTCATAAAGCCCAGGAGGGCTGCAAAGCCACCGCCCTGGTAGATCAATTGCCCAAGTCCACCGCCAAAGATTATGGCTGGAACAAGGATCGCATACTGTGCTATTTCAGCTTTTCTCTGGTTTTCGACCGCATGACGGGCAGCAACGTGGGCAATTTCATGGGCCATCACCCCAGCCAATTCTGCCTCGTTGTCCGCAGCTAACACCAATCCCTTGTTCACATAAAAGAAACCACCGGGAAGCGCGAAGGCATTAACCTCGTCTGAGTCGATAACTTTGATTGTGAATGGGACTTTTGCGTCGGAGTGCAGCACGATATTCTGTCCGACTCGATTGACGTATTCGGTTATCACCGGGTCATCGATAAACTTGGCCTGCCGGTCAACCTCAGCAGCTAATTCGCGGCCAAGGCGAACCTCTTTTTCGGTCGAGCCACTAATTCCCGCAATGATGCCCTTGTTGATATTCCGCTTCCCGATCATGTTCGGGTTTTCGTTCGTGGAGAGCGGCTTGGGTGAACTGGCAGAAGACTTTTTCTCTTCAGTCTTCTTCTTATTGTCTTTGGAATTGTCCTCGCTCTTAGCGGGCTCTTGTGAGGTCTGCGTTTGGGTCGTCTGGGCAAAGACCCGGATCGAACCCGCGAGCATTGATGTAGCCAGCAACAGGGCGGTTGCGATACGGGAGAAACTGTTCATTTCGGAAAACCTCCTGATACTTCGAAACCGGCCCAAAAGAGAGGAGTCCAGCGGGACTGTCATTCAAAGGCCGCTAAATGTTTGTATAGGTGCGCGACGAACCCGCCATTCACAGAAGCCGCAGCGACCATGGAAGCCTTTTTCGCTTTTTCGGACGCGCAGTCTATGATGCCACAGGTCAGCAGCAAGGTTGCGCGAATCATATTACCTACTTCTGCAGAGTCTTAAGCGAAGATAGTTTCCAGGGAGACGTTCGAGCTATGGCCGTCATTATAGTCCAGCGTCCTTGAAAAACCTAAGAAATAGGCCTTTAGACGCAGCCGATGCCAAAAGCAGCCCGTTCAAAGAAATCAAGGCCCTCTGTCTCAATAGTTGGGTCCGGCCGGTTGGGAACTGCCCTGGCGCTGGCATTGTCATCGTCGGGATATTCCGTCCAGGCTCTAATGTCGCAGGGTCTCAGGTCGGCAAAGAAGGCAGCCGCTCTCGTCCGAGGTAAGCCACTGTCACTAAAGGGCAGCGAATTGGATAGGCTTCCGGCGTCAAAGATCATCTTGATAGCCACCCCGGACGACCAAATTGCTCGTACTGCAACCAAACTAGCCAGTTCCAAGATTTCCTCACCTAAGAACCGTGTGGTTCTCCATACCAGTGGTGCTCTATCATCCAGCGTTCTTAAGCCCTTAGCCAGCCTCGGTTTTTACGTCGGCTCGCTCCACCCTTTGGTTTCAGTCAGCGACCCCGAAACGGGACAGAAAGGCTTGCGCGGCGCGTTCTATTGCATTGAGGGTGATGCTATTGCTACTCGCACGGCGCGCGCACTGGTAAAAGATCTAGGCGGGCAGAGCTTCAAGATTTCTTCCGAGAACAAGCCCCTCTATCACGCGGCCGCTGTGATGGCTTCGGGACACGTCCTGGCTCTATACGATTGGGCCTCTGACATGCTGGTGCACTGCGGTCTCAACCGCGTTGAAGCCCTGCGGATTCTGCTGCCTTTATTGGAAAGCACCGTAAGCAACCTGTCTCACGCGGACCCGGCTCGTGCCTTAACTGGCACTTTTGCTCGGGGCGACATAGCCACCGTACGCGGGCACCTCGAAGCGCTCTCAAAAGATGGACTGACCCAAGCTCTCGAGATTTATAGGTTACTCGGCTCTCGATCACTTGAACTGGCGGCACGTCAGGGCTTAGAACCCAAACTCGTAAGACAAATAATGCAAGCCTTGCGCATGTGAGTATCACGTGCTTGCCTGCACGCATCTGCGAGGTTAGAGTCTCAGCACATCAACAAACAATTCGAGCGAGGGAAAAGGAACGATCACTAGATGCAAAGTTCGCCCAGCGCCAGCTACAGTTTAACGCTGCGGGTTAAGCTCTCTAGCCGAGCCGGCACACTAGGCCAATTGGCCACGGCGATCGGCCGCGCCGGTGGAGATATAGGAGCGATCGACATCGTTAGCGTCGGCAACGATTACATTACTCGCGATGTCACTGTTAACGCTGCGTCCAGCGAGCACGGCGAAAAAATCGTCGCAGTAGTTCGAGATATCGATGGCATCGAAGTAATCCACGTCTCGGACCTCACGTTTCTGATGCACATCGGGGGCAAGATTGAGGTCGTCTCGAAGATGCCGCTTAAAACTCGCGCCGATCTCTCCATGGCCTACACACCTGGTGTCGCGCGCGTTTGCGAGGCCATCCAGCGCGACCCGGAAAATGCATTTACGCTAACGATTAAAAAGAATTGTGTTGCGGTAGTGACCGACGGAACTGCGGTACTGGGACTCGGAGATATAGGTCCGGAGGCGGCAATGCCAGTGATGGAAGGGAAGGCCATGCTCTTCAAAGAATTCGCTGGTGTTGATGCTTTCCCAATTTGTCTGGATACAAAGGACCCAAACGAGATCGTTCGCACCGTGAAAGCTATTTCACCTGCCTTCGGCGGAATCAATCTCGAAGATATCTCGGCACCTCGATGTTTCGAAATTGAGGAGCGACTCAAGGAGGAACTCGACATCCCCGTATTCCACGACGATCAACATGGAACGGCAGTCGTTGTGTTGGCGGCACTCATCAACGCGTTAAAGATCGTCGGAAAGAACATGAGCGAGATCAAAGTTGTAGTCAATGGAGTTGGGGCTGCGGGTGTTGCCTGTACAAAAATCATCATGTCCGCGGGAGTTAGCAATGTGGTCGGATGTGATCAGGCTGGCGCTCTGTACCGCGGAAGGCGGAAAAACATGAACTGGGTCAAGGAATGGTATGCGCAGAATACCAATCCTAAGGAAGAAGAGGGAACCGTTCACGATGTAATCAAAGGCGCCGACGTTTTTATGGGGCTATCGGTTCCGGGAGTGATCGACGAAAAAGATCTGCAACGGATGGCTGAGAAGCCCATAGTCTTCGCGATGGCCAACCCGACTCCGGAGATCATGCCTGAAGTCGCTGAGCCATTTGTTTCAGTTATGGCCACCGGAAGGTCTGACTACCCTAACCAGATCAACAACGTGCTGTGCTTTCCGGGAATCTTTCGCGGCGCTCTTGCCTGTCGAGCCTCTCGCATTAATGAGGAGATGAAACTGGCTGCGGCGAACGCCATTGCAGGACTCATTGCCGACAATGAGTTACATCCTGAGTACATCGTTCCCTCCGTTTTCGACAAGCGTATAGCCGAGGCCGTGGCTGGCGAAGTCGAGGAAGCAGCTTACAGGACTGGCGTTGCCAGACGCGAACGTGCTCAGAATGAACAGGGCTGACGGACTGGGGCAATTATTTAAGGATGGTTAGCCCGCCTTTGACGCGGGTTGCTCAGCAGGCTGACGCAAGCTTTGGGCGATTATCGGTACGATTCTTCTCGGTACGGCGATCGCCTCTTTGATATGGCGGGCATGGGTGAAATGGCCGGCGACATAGAGGCCCGGAACCTGCGTTTCAAATGTTTCAGGATTGTAGATTGGAACTTCAGTTAATTTTCCGGGCTCGGTGTTCACTCCAAGCTTCTTCAAAAGAGTAAGATCTGCATCACTCCCAATCAGAACGAAGACCACGTCATTTGGTATCGTCAAAGGCTCATCGTCGTCAGTCACGATGGTGACTTCTCGCTCGCTGATTTCCAGCACCTTTTTGTAAAGGATAACGCGCAATCTTCCGGCGGCAACTTCGCGTTCAAGGGGGCCGCGCACCCAATGTTTCATCGCT
>DASSCG010000573.1:0-6642 GCA_035697925.1 Pyrinomonadaceae bacterium | reverse complement strand
CAAAAAGTTGGTAGATACAAACGTAGAAAACTATACTAAACTCCGGTTGGGGCCCTGAGTGCCCCTACCTTGATTTTTACAGGCTAATTTAAAAGATGAATCTTAAAGTTATGAAGACATTCCCCCTTTTCCTGGTTTTGATTGGATTGGTTTTTCAGCCGTTTGGACTTCGCGAGGCCGTCCTGGCTGGCGATGGCGACTCAGCGGATCCCGCTCAGTATTCCAACGATTGGAGGCCAACAGGCCCGCCTGGAGGCGACGTACGAGATTTGGTCGTCGATCCCGGCAATCCGGACCGGTTCTATTTCGGCACACTCGATGGCCAGATTTATACCTCTGCCGATGGCGGGAAGCGTTGGGAGCTTCTTTACAACTTTAACCGACCGAAGATGTTCGTAGATCACATTCTCGTGGATCCGCGCGACTCGAAGACGCTCTATGTGGCTGCTCATAAACACAAGGAGCCCGGTGGTTTCTTTAAGTCGACCGATGGCGGGCGCAGATGGCGCGAGAGCAAGGAACTCAAGAACGAAGCTCTGCATTCTCTGACTCAGTCAAAGTCGAATCCCAATGTTCTGGTGACTGGCACCTTTAATGGGATCTTTCGTTCAGACGACTCCGGAGAGACTTGGCAACAACTGCCCACTCATAACACCGCTGGATTAGTTCATGTTGAATCGTTGGCAATCGATCCGCGCACGCCAGACATTGTCTATGCAGGGACTTGGTATCTGCCCTACAAGACAACGGATGGCGGCCAGACCTGGCAGTCAATTAAGAATGGAATCATCGACGACTCTGATATTTTCGCAATCGACATCGACCCGCGTGATCCGAATCATGTGATCGCCTCGGCCTGCAGCGGAATTTATGAAACGCGAAACGCCGGTGACAGCTGGCGAAAGGTCCAGGGCATTCCGTCCCAATCTCGAAGGACTCGCGCTATCCTGCAACACCCGTCGGTTCCGGGTTTGGTGTTCGCCGGAACAACCGAGGGGTTTTGGCGCTCCGAAAGAGGCGGTGATGCAGACTCCTGGATGGTCACGACGTCACGCCAGTTGGAGATCAACTCGATCACGGTCCATCCCTCTCGTCCTGAAACGATCTATATAGGGACCAATAACTACGGCGTAATGGTCTCGAACGACAGCGGCAAGAGCTTCTTGCCCACGAACGCGGGATACAGCGGCAGGTTCGCCAACACGATCGTGGCGGATCGCGAAATGCCGAATAGGATTTATGCTGCCACCATAAACACGGCGACGGGCGGCGGTTTCTTGTTTACCAGCAATGACAATGGTCAAACATGGCGGCCATCGATGCGAAATATGCCGCCGCGGCTTATCACCTATTCAATCCTGCAGGACACTCAAAATTCCGAGATTATCTACCTAGGTACCAATCTGGGGATTTATCAATCGGTGGATCGAGGGGCTTCATGGTCCCCCGTTTGGGCAGCCAACCAACCGGAGAAAACTCCCGTCAAGAAAGTCCCGACCAAGCGAACCAGGCGAACTTCCCGTATCACGAGCCAAACCAGTTCTTCGCAGCCCGTGGTGGTCCCTCGGACACCAGACGAAACCGTTATGCGTGCCCAAACAGCCTTGAATCGCATCGGCTACGACGTGGGTACGCCCGACGGAAAGGCGGGTCCGAAGACTCTGCTTGGTTTGACGCGATTTCAAGCGGATCGAAGTCTTCCCACTACGGGGAAGTTTGACCAAATTACGTTGGCAGCTTTGGGAGTCTCGAAAGGTGAGGCGTCAGCCGAGGCCGAAGAGCAAGCTGCCGCATCTTTGATCATTACTGACTCAATTAGTGCGCTGGCTCATACAATCGACCCTTCTAGTGGCAAACCAGGATTTCTCGCGGCAACGAATGCCGGAATGTATCGGTCTTTCGATCCCACGCAAGGGTGGCATAAGCTGCCCTACGGCTCAGCGATTGATCCCCGCACAACCTCTATCTCTACCAGTTTGAAGCGTCCCGAAGTCATTTGGGCGGGGACTGCTGCTGCGGGTGTTATTGTCACGCGTGACGGCGGTCAGACTTGGAGCCAGGTTGACGGAATTCCCGATGAAGCGCCGGTAAATACGGTAGTTCAAGACCCTCAACGGCCCAATCATGTTTACGTTGGCACGAAGCAGGCGTTCTATTCTTCTCATGATGATGGCAAGACTTGGAGCCGTCGCGGTGGCAATCTGCCCTTCGGCGACTTTACAAGCATCCTGATCAATCCCAGTAACGTTGATGAAATATTCGTGGGCAACGCATATCAAAACGGTGAGACCGGAGGCGGCGTGTACCGTACTGTTAACGCGGGCAAGACCTGGGCAAGGATCGATCTCAAAGAACATCGTCTAGCAAGCCAGAGGATTTGGTCTCTGGCATTTGATTCTCAAGATCAAAACACCCTCTTCGTAGGGTCGCATTCAGCGGGCGTTTACGTGGTCCCGCGCCGCAGTGAAAGTGTTTCAGCCGATAGCCGTTAGTCCGCACTAGAAAGTAAGCTGAGGCGGAGCCGATAAGTTGATTCAGTCTACGGCTCGTAAATGAAGGCTCGCCTTGACACACGCTCATTCTGGCGTGTACATTTCCCGACCTACCCGGTAAAAGGCGGCCGGTTATGTCGGAGCAAGCGGGTGACTACGGGCACGGCGGAAATCGAAACACATAAAACACTCCTTTTCCAAATCTAAACGGCTCGCATCCTCGCTCACGATTTCAAAATCCGACAGTTTGCCAACAACAAACGAATAGGCCGCTCGAAGTCCTGTCCGCTAATCTATGTTGCGGATAGTATGAGGCAGTGCAGCGCGATATGATCTATGACCCGCTGCGGTTGCCCGGGACGCCCACAGGAGTCTGCATGCTTAGTGAAGAACCCAAGCTGAATAACAGCGACGCGATAGAAGATAAAACCTCAAGCGAGTCCGAAATCTCCACGCAACGAACCGCAGCCGCACCTACAAGGCAACCAGTACCTGCCGCTGCTCCCGTTGAGGACGATGATGAAGCTCGGCCTGCCGGTGATGTTGACTTTGGTCAGTTATTAGACCAGTTCGAACAAGAACAGGCCACGTTACAAGAAGGCGAGGTCGTTCGAGGCACAGTAGTTGGAATAAGTGAACGTGGCGTCGTCATTGATTTTGGCTACAAATCGGAAGGTATCGTCAACCCGGCGGAGTTTACAGAAGATGGTGTGATCACCGTCAAGGCCGGAGATGAAGTTGAAGTGCTCGTAAAGAGCATGGAAACGGCCGATGGCCTGCCCGTGCTATCGCGCGCTGATGCAGTCCGCATGAAGGCTTGGGACGATCTGGAAAAGGCTTACCAAGAAGGGTCGACTGTCAAAGGCAGAGTGATGGAGCGAATCAAAGGAGGCCTGCGCATCGATATTGATGGCATCGCTGCTTTTTTGCCAGGCTCTCAAGTTGACGTTAGGCCAGTTCGCAACCTCGACAGTCTAAGGAACCAGGAAATCGAGGCAAAGGTCATAAAGCTTAACCGTAAGCGGTCCAATGTCGTGCTTTCGCGAAAAGCTGTGATTGAGGGTGAAAACGCCGGCCGCAAGGATCAGACACTTGGCCAGATTGAAGAAGATATTATTGTTGAGGGCCAGATCAAGAACTTGACTGACTACGGTGCTTTTGTTGATCTCGGAGGTGTTGACGGCCTGCTTCACGTAACCGATATGTCTTGGGGACGCCTGCAGAATCCCAGCGAACTCTTCAAGGTCGGCGATAACATTCAGGTCAAGGTTCTCAAGTTCGATCGCGACCGCGAACGAGTCTCCTTAGGCTATAAACAACTCTTGCCCGATCCATGGTCAAGCGTCGAAGAGCGTTTCCCGATCGGCACAAGAGTAGCTGGCCGTATTGCCAGCGTTGCTGATTACGGCGCCTTTGTAGAGTTAGAGAACGGCGTTGAAGGCCTCGTTCATGTGTCGGAAATGAGTTGGTCGAAACGCGTCAAGCATCCCAGTAAAATCGTTAATCCCGGCGACAACGTTGAAGTAGAAGTGCTGAGCGTGGATCCAAAGGCTCGTCGCATAAGCCTGGGAATGAAACAGATTCAGGAGAATCCCTGGCAAACGCTACATGACCGTTACCAGATCGGCACACGAGTTCACGGTCGGGTCCGCAACTTGACGGACTTCGGCGCGTTTATTGAGATTGAAGATGGGGTGGACGGATTGGTCCATGTTTCGGATATTTCCTGGTCCAGACGAATCAAACATCCCAGCGAAGTTCTGAAAAAAGGACAGGAGATCGACGCGATTATCACCAGCATTGACACTGAGAATCGCCGACTCTCGCTTTCCATCAAGGATCTGGAGCCCAACGCCTGGGAGCGATTCGTTAACGAGCACAAGCCGGGAGATGTTGTCCGCGGTAAGATCGCTCGGTTTGCAAATTTTGGCGCGTTCGTAGAGTTGGACGATAACCTGGAAGGCTTGTGTCACATTTCCGAACTCTCGGATGAACGTGTTGCGAAACCGGAAGACGTGGTCCAATTGGGCCAGGAAATGGAATTCAAGATTCTCAGAATCGATGCCGAGAGCAAAAAAATCGGGCTATCGGCGCGGGCCGTAGGCAAAGAGGATGAGCCCATCGTCGACACTAAGGTGTACTCATCAGAAGCCGGAAGTGGAATGGCATCTCTCGGGGAGTTAGCCGATTTCGGTCTATCCAGAAGCGAACCCGATCAGGAATAGAAGCGTCCGGAAAATAACTTGACCGCAGGATCGCTGCCCCGCACACGATCAAAGGAAAACTGGTCTGGCGGGGCTTTTTGTGGGCAGTGGCTCCAAACCTCTCTAGCTTAGAGGGTTAATAGTCTTGCTGGGGGTTATCGTTTCTGATAGTGTTACCGCTGATCAGAACTCGCCACTCGGTTACGTGCCTTGATGTTCGCTTTAGTAATCTATTCGCCAGGCCTAAGATCTGACCTAATTTTTGAGGTGATGCATGACAAAAGCGGAACTCGTTGAAGATGTTGCGCGCGCGGCGGAACTTACGAAAAAAGATGCGGAGCGCCTGGTAGAGATCGTCTTCGAAAGCATCATTGAAACATTGAATCAAGGCGAGAAGATTGAACTTCGGGGATTTGGTAGTTTTCGCGTGCGCGAACGTGGTGCTCGTCGAGGCCGCAACCCGAAAACCGGAGACCCCGTTAACATCCCTGCCAAGCGTGTTCCTTATTTCAAACCTGGTAAGGAACTCAAAGAGTTGATTAATGATGATGGACCATCGACCCACGCGTCCTCAGACTCATCAACACTCAGTAACTCCGACGATAGCCGCCAGCCACCGATCCTGTAGGTTCAAACAGCCGAGGTAAATCAAAATTGGATAGGCTCTGGAGTCCCTGGCGCAGTGAGTATATCGCCGCTGGCAGCGGCACTGCCTCAGAAAAGGGAGGATGCGTGTTTTGCGAGATTCAACGCGATCCCAGGCAGGACGAAGAGAACTTCATATTACACCGAGCTGAACACAATTTCGTGGTGCTCAATATTTATCCATACGTTTCAGGACACTTATTAATCGTTCCCTACCAGCACCTCGGCGAACTGGACTCTACCGCAACCCACATCACGAACGAGATGATGGAACTCACCAAGAAATCACAAACTGCACTTCGCGAAGTGTACCAACCTGCAGGCTTTAATGTTGGGATGAATTTGGGAGCGGCGGCCGGAGCCGGAGTTGTAGATCACATTCATATCCATATTTTGCCGCGTTGGATCGGTGACTCCAATTTCATGTCTACGGTGGGAGAAACGCGCGTTCTGCCTGAGGATCTCAGCACTACCTATCACAAACTTCGCGACAAATTTTAGATCATCTGACGACGAGCTTTAACGACTGTGGCTTTAGCGTTTTGCCACTTTGCGAGTGATAGCTTCGTCTTCGACTTCGCCGGCCTCGTTTATCGGAACCTCTGAAAGCTTGCTGTATGTGATTCCGCGCTCTTCGCTGTCAAGGTTTGCTTGAGGCAGTGGTGGAATCGGACCAGGGATTGGTGGATTGAAACCAGGGTAGTCAATGCGTGCGTGATAGATGGCAGTGAGGGCACTGACCATTGCTTCCCTGACAGTGGTGAGCTCGCGTAGAGTTAGATCACAATCGTCAAGTTGATCGTCGCTAACTATGGCGTCGAAGATCTTGACCACAATAGCGCGAATGTTCTCCGGGTCGGGGCGGGCGAGTGACCTTGCAGCAGCTTCACAGGAATCCGCCAGCATCATTATGGCGGCCTCTTTGAATTTGGGTTTTGGACCCGGATAACGAAAATCCTTTTCGTCTACTACTTCACCGGGTTTTGCTTGTGCCTGTGCTTTGCGCAGGAAGAAATGTAGTGTGCGAGTGCCATGATGCTGAGGAATAAAGTCAGCTATCTGTTTGGGCAGGGCAATTTCCTTGGCCAGTCGTGAGCCATAGGTGACGTGGCTGGTGATGATCTTGGCGCTCTGGCTAGGCTTCAGATGATCATGTGGATTTTCGCCCTGCTGGTTTTCTACAAAGTATTCGGGAGCCGCCAACTTCCCAATGTCGTGATAAAGCGCTCCGATTCGAGCCAGCAGAGGATTAGCATTTACCGCTCGGCAAGCGTCCTCGGCAAGTTGTCCTACCGCATGAG
>DASSCG010000572.1:0-5086 GCA_035697925.1 Pyrinomonadaceae bacterium | reverse complement strand
GGTAGACCACGCCGAAGCCGCCACGCCCGAGTTTGCGCTTAACCAGATAACGCCCGCTCAGCATCGATCCAGGCAGTAGTTCATCGTTGCCTTGCGTGACCGCGTTCGGGTCGTAATCGCCCCTCTCGATCGTATCCGCCCCTGTTAGAGGTTCCACATCGTCCATAACTATCAGGATCTCAGATCTCAGATTTGAGATCTCAGATCTGAGATTTAAAATTAATCAGATTCTGAACATTGAATCTAAGATTTGAGACCTCAGATCTAAAATTGCAGATTTAGATCTCAGATTCTGAACTTGAATCTCAGATTTGAGATCTCAGATCTGAAATCTCAGATCTTCAAAGTCCGGCTCCAGCCAGTCTCGCAATCACAAATCGTTCAGCCCCGCCCTGCCTCATATTAAAAACTCTGGGACGTTGCACACGCTGTTCATCGGGATCAACTTCCTCCAGTTGCTTTCCGGCGCGGGGTTTCTCTTTTCCGATGCGCGGCACTCGTTCGGTCGCGTAATCAAACCATTCCTTCAAGAAGACTTGCCCGTTACGGTCGCCGTCTGCGGCTCCGGATTTTATCCCCTCTTCCACCAGGGCATAAGCCAAATAGCTATGTTTAAGTCCGGCTGATTCAAATGCCACTTCGTCACTTTGTGACGCCGTCAAAACGTACATGCCTTTTTCGTAGGCAAGTTGAGCGAGTCCTTTAGTGTTCATGGGACCACGCCGCTCTTCCTCAGCCTTTAGTGCCTGACCCGAATTACAAGCATCAATAATCAGCAGGAGCTGATCCGCGTCTACGGGCTTGAGGGCGTCTTCAAGTTCCAGATCAGAAATGCTGTGGCTCAGAATGGTCGCTAAACCTTCTTTACTGAGCTTTGAGCGAGGGCCCTGATAACCAATATCGTGAGGTAAGAGATAAAAGCGGTCCTGCTCGGCAGTACCATGGCCTGAAAAGTAGAAAACTACTGCATCTTCGGGTTGCGCCGGTCTGATTTTGGCAAGTGAAGCGGGAGCCTCCTTGGGCAGTGGTCCCTGAGATGTTCCCGCCAGCAGACGCAGGGCTAACAGAATATTCGCCTTGGTAGCCTCCTCATTTAACAGAGGAATGACTTCGATAGGCTGGTATCGTCCCAGTACTTCCTGCTGGTTTTTCAGCTGGTCACCAATAGCCGTAGCATCAGCCACGCTGTAATTAAGATTGTATTGAGGGTTGGCATAGTTACCTACCCCGGCCACGAGCAAGTAGGCAGTGCCTGTTCGCCGCAGAGCCTCAGCGCCGGTGACTGTAATTTGTGAATCGGTCGACTTCACGTTGTCGCGGTTAAAGGCGTAGGCGGTGAAATTGTTTTCACCTGCGATGATTGGAACCTCAGTTTCAATGATGTCCCTTTGACGTCCAGCCAACACATCACCTTTCCACGTCTTAACAAGTAGTCCATTTCGGAACAGGCGCAGATCCCGAGCTCCACTCCCATTCTTGTACTCTTCACCAGGACCAGCTTCGATCACCTCGACTTTCAGACGAACCGTCCGACGAGCGACTTTGTCTTTCGGCGCGTACGGTTCTGCAGTCGCGATGTTTATCTGTGGCTGACGTCTGTCCTTCTTTAATATGTCCGCTTTTGCCTGCGGATTCTTACCCGCGAAAATATCGGCGAGCAAACCAGGGTAATAGAACTCGTTAAAGAACGATTCAACCGGCGCGACCTTGAAGGTGCTCTGCGCAAACCTCCAAAGCAGAAATTTCCATGCGGCGTGGGAACCATCAAACAGTCCAGCGGGTGTAGCCACTAGCCAATCGTCGCGGCCTGGTAATGAAACCATATTAGCTGCCACGCTTCCGGTTCCCGCGTTCCATACGATCATGCTGCCGTCCCCGTTACCCGAGACGATCCACTGCGAGTCGTTACTAAAGGCCACGCTATTGATCGTGCCGGATGCGCCCTTCAACTCGTGACGAACTGAACCAGTTTGCGGATCCCAGATTCTCACTACTTCATCAATACCGCCGGATGCCAACGATCGGCCATCCCCGCTAAATGCGAGAGTTAGAATTTCGCCCCCGTGGCCATTGAGAATACGAGGCTGGGTTGAGTCCATAGGGTACAAAAGGATTCTCTTGTCAGCCGTTCCGGCGGCAAGAGTCTTCCCATCAGGGCTGAACGCAATAGCATTGACCTGATCGCCAATGGTGTCTAATGTCCTTAATACACTTCCATCACCAGGCTTCCAGAATCTGACCGTTTTGTCTGTACTGCCCGAAGCAATCAACGATGAGTCTGGCAGAAAGGCGAGGCTGGTTATTTCTCCCGCATGGCCCAACAGTTTTGTGGATTGCTTGCTGGCTACATTTAGTAGGTGAATCGTTTTCTCAGTTCCGGCAGCCGCCAGCCATTTTCCATCCGGACTGAAGGCAATCGTATGAATTCTATCCTGGGCGTGCGGCAGGCTGAGCGTTTCTCGACCAGTGTTCACGTCCCAGAGTTTCACTTCACCGCTGTTACTCCCTGAAGCCAACAGACGACTGTCAGGGCTAAACGCGATTGCCGTTATCCAGCCTGAGTGTCCTGCGAGTTTTGGGAGTTCCCTGCCCGTGGCTATCTGCCACAGCCTTACTGTGCGGTCGTTAGCTCCCGAAGCGAGCCATCTACCGTCGCCACTGAAAGCAACGGAATAGAAGCCAACGGAATGGCTTTCAAGTCGCCGCAAAAGACTACCAGTAGCTGAGTCTCGCAAGTTGACTGACTTGGTTCCGAGGCTCGAAGCCACCAGACTACCATCGTTACTGATTGACGCGAATAAAACCTCCTCGACTTCGGCATCGCCTGAGGCAGCACGCTTTTCTTTTCCGCTGGTAACGTCCCAGGTAACGATTGAACCATCGGCACTTGTACTTACCAACTCTGCCTCGGAGACAAAAGCCAAATCCAGAAGCGCACTTGTACCTCGCTTCATCGCAACACGATCGCGGCCACTTGCAGTGTCCCAAACCAAAATCGTTCCATCGGCACTTCCGGATGCCAAACGTTGTCCACCGGGACTAAAAACAAGGTCATTGATCTTTGCGGTGTGCTTGTTCAGGGTGCGTGCCGAAGTCCACGTTGTGGTGTCCCAAAACCTAATGCTCTTGTCGGCCCCACCAGACGCCAGGAATTTTCCGTCAGGACTGAATGCTAAGCTGGTCACTCCGCCAACATGACCTCTTAGTGTTTGCACTTCTCTGCCGGTTGTCCTTTCCCAGATCTTGATCGTAGCGTCGGTGCTTCCCGACGCAATCAACCTGTCATCCGGACTGAACACCACTACTTCGATGGGGCCGCCGTGTCCGCTGAGAGTAAAGCGTTCGCGGCCGGATGAGACATCCCAAAGTTTCACGGTTCGGTCATTGCTGCCTGAGGCCAGCATGTCGGCATTGCGGCTGATAGCGAGTGATTTGATCCAATTGTTGTGACCAATTAAAGCGCGGAGTTCACTCCCTGATGCCACGTCCCACAGGCGGATGGAGTTGTCGGCGCTCCCCGAAGCAAGCCATCGCCGGTCTGGTGCGAAAACAGCACAATTCACCCGAGAACTGTGTCCAGTCTGAATCACCAGTTCCGGAGGCGCACTTGCTGACCCTGACGATTGAGACTGAGAGCCTGACGAGCCTGACAACAGGACAGCAAAGCCGACAATAAATGGAAGGACTCTGAGCCGTGTGAAATGATGTGCGCAGACACTAACGAACGAGCCCGCCCGAACGGGTTTAGAAACGTGAGAGATCCGTCGATTATTGGCTAAACGCGCCAAATACTGCTGAAGAGTCGGGCAATAACTCATCTGTATCTCATGGAGCTCACCCTATATACGAGAGCGAGGCGTTTGAAGGATGGCTTCCTTAATTGCCGGGGAAGCCTGAAAAGCGGCAAAAGGAACTAGCTGGTTCGACGCGACGAATTATCGCAGAAACATCCCGCCTTGCCTAGTTTGCTTTCAAGGACAAGGGTTTCGAGATTCAAGGCCATCCAATGAGTGGGTCACGTTAGTACCGCCCGGTACGCATTGAGCCCTGGAATTGCGGCGAAGACTGCTTAAACCTACCCACCGAAGCTTGTCCTAAAACGAATACTTCAACGCAAACTGGATACGCCGCGCCGGTGTCACAGTACTAACAGCCCGGCCGAACCCTGGAGCTTCCAGTTGGCGTACCGGAATCCCGAAGTTGGCGCGGTTGATGAAATTGAAAACATCCATGCGCAAGATTAGCGTCTGACGTCCGGTAATCGCTATGTTCTTTATTAGGGAAAGGTTTAAATCCAAAACGTTTCCTGCTCGAAAGCTATTCCGTCCGACCGAGCCATCTTCACCCACCGCCGCCAGCATCCCGGCGGTGTCGTTGGTAATGAGCTGCAATGGCTGACTGCGATCACCAGTTACCAATAAACCGCTCGTATTATCGAGGCGGTCTGTCAGGTTGCCGTCGAGGTTCACATCAAAGATGCTGTTTACTGTAAACGGCTGCCCGGTTTGGAACTGACCAGTACTCGCCAACTGTAACCCGCTGAAAACACCACGGATAAAACGACTCTTATCTTCTAATCGTGGAAACTCATAGACAAAGTTGTATGCAATTCGGTGGCTCGCATCAAAGTTCGCGGAACCGCGTTCGCCCGCAAAGGTGCTACTGTTCTGTGGCAACGCTGACGCACCGGCAAGATCAAACACGTCTGAGACATCGTCAGTCGCCTTCGAGAAACCATAACTCACCTGGTACTGCAACGATCTGCGAAAACGTCCGCGCATTTGAAGCTGTAGCGAGTCATAACGAGAACTCGCCGAAGTTTCAAACTGTGTCACTGCCCCGACCGTGCTCTGAGGACGGCCACCTTCGATGAATCCACCGGGACTGATATGCGCTCCCGGAGGAAGCGCCAGTCCGAAGAAATTTGGCTCGGCACTTAATATGGTGCTGAAAGCGAGTGGGGCCAGTACAGCGTTACGACCGAGGTTGGGTGTGTTGAAACGCAAAAGGTTTCTTCCCAATGTGCCGACATACGCTGCCGAGAAAACAAGGTCGCGACCTAGCTGCTGCTCAAACGTGAAGTTGT
>DASSCG010000571.1:0-4806 GCA_035697925.1 Pyrinomonadaceae bacterium | reverse complement strand
AACTCAAAGGCGAGTTGCATCGACATCTGCGAAGCAACAATTTCAGTGGAGTGAATGGAGCACGAAATTGCGACCACCGTTTTACCGTCACGAATGAGGCGATCGCGCTCAGCGGCATTCATGATCTTGCGTGGGTCTGCCAGCTTTCGTTGAATCTCTTTATATCTGGGAAGACCGATTATGTTTTCGCGGGCACTGATAAACGCCGCAATAATCGGACGTTTCAGAGTAGATTGCCCGATTGTTTGAACAGACACTCGATCGGAAGCCTTGTCCAATCGTGAGAAATAGTCTGTAATCTGGGTCCAGTCTGCAATCGTCCGATCATCACCGGGAGTGAACCCGAGCACGGAGCGCGGCGAAGGGGGTATTACTCGAGCGCTAGTTCTTTGGGCATAAGTGGGCGAATCAGATCCGGCACCAAATAACACCAGGAAAAAAGCGACACACACCACCCGCAGCTGCTGATGAGACATTCTGACAGTCCTTCAGAAAAGTTATTTAATGAGAATGCTACGACTCAAATGCCGAGGCCTGGCGAGTCTAGCATAGCTGACCAATTCAAGATTGCCGGGCGCTTACACTATTGGTGGTCCTTGTTTGTCGCCGGGGCGCTCCTGGTTATTTTAGGGACACCGATATTATTCGTAGCCTGGTTGGCCGAAAAGCCGGATCTTGTTTATCCCTGGGCGCTGTTTGGAGGACGCAATTGGTTGCGGTTGAGTGGCATGAAGGTTTCAGTAAGCGGCAAGCAGTATCTCGATCCAAAACAAACCTATGTGTTCATCGCTAACCACAGATCGTATCTCGATACCGCGACGCTTTTTGCGTACACGGGAAGGCGCCTCGGACTGCTGGCTAAAAAGGAATTGTTAAAGGTCCCGATCTTAGGTTACGGCATGGGCTTCGTGAACATCATGGCGATTGACCGGTCCAACCGGGAGAGAGCGCTTGAGACCACAACTGCCGCAACCGAGCGGATCAAATCCGGCATATCTTTTGGAGTCTTTGCAGAGGGTACGCGAGCGAAGCCGGGGCAATTCTTGCCCTTCAAGAAAGGCGCATTCTACATGGCTGTGCAGGCGGAGGTGCCGATAGTGCCGGTGGCGATCAAGAATACTGATGTATTGATGGGCAAGGGTACCGGTCAATCAAAACCGGGACTAATCGATTTCGTGATGCTGCCTCCGATTCCCACAGCCGGGTTGTCATCTGATGAAGATGTGCAGGGGCTGGTTAACCAGGTTCACTCAAACATTGCCAGAGAGTTGGAATCGCCGAGTCCAAAAAACAGTTAACCAGCCGCACATTAGGGTTTCGGCTTCGCAGGAGGTGGCTTCACTTCCTGAGTAGGAAGCTCACCGCCATCGACCTCAATCACCTTCACGTCTGCCCGGGCCGGCGTAAAGTCGGAATAGCGTACCTTCATTCGAATGTGTAGGGTTTCACCACTGTCGAAGATTAGCTCTTCGTCTGCATAGGTGTAGGTCGGGAACCAGTAACGGCTACCAATTTGTTCCCTGTATGTTTCAACCACTGGGAACTTGTTTATCTTGGTTTCCGGAATTCCTTTTCCCTTGGTTTTAACGATCTGTAGCTCCTGATCATCCACCCAGACTCGACCTACAAACAGCCGTTCCTTAATCTTCTTGGGGTCTGGAACGACCTTGGGTATCACTTCGAACACATACAGATTGAGCTCGTCGATCTTCTCTTTACCCACATATTTGATGTTGTATTTGTCGATCTTCGAGGGTTCGAGAGCAAACGGCTGAATCCCACCAAGATCTTCAAGGTCCTCTGGCGTCACACCGCCGAAGGAGGGCATGGGGAAAAAACTAATCTTTTCGTAACGATTGCCCGAATCATCAAATGTGAAGTGGGAAATACGATGGTACTCACCGATAACCTGGCCTCCCATCCCCAGGGATTGCAGCATTGCGTCCCGTTTAAACGAGTAGAGATTTAGGGCCTTCCGAAATTCAGTTTCTTTGGTTGTGAATGCAGTAATGATCCGATCAATTTCTGCCTGACTAAGATTCCCCGGGCTTGGGGAAGGACTCTGCGCTAAGGCCGGGGAGACAGTCAGGAGGGAGATCGCTAAGAAGAACAAGGCTAACATCGTGGGGCTTTTTTGCATTTCTTTAATATCCAACTGTTAAACGAAAAAAGACTTAACATTAAGGGGTGCAAGCGACACCCCCTCAGATGCTCTGAGAAAAGCTCCTGTTGCCAGCAATATATCACTGAAAACCCCTGGACTAGCCCCGAATTTAATCTCCGCCTTTGTTATTGCAAAGTTCCCTGCAGATAGTGTAAAGTGCGCGTCACTGAGTAAGTTACACTGTTGTGCCGCCTACTTTAAACAAGCTGACACCAACCACTCCTGGTCAGCCTCTGAGCTCAGATCGACGGGCGGAAAAGAATAAGGCTAAGTTTCTAAGGGTCCTCACGTCGGTAATGAGCAGCGTCATTGATTTCCCGTGAACCTACAAGCGCTCACGCGCGAAGCAACGCCGAGCGGCCGGGTTGCTACATGGGAACGGCGCTATATCAAGCTTTGGGAGGAGCTTGGTAGAAGCTATTAACCGATGATGTGCGCGGCGACTTTGCTGCCCCTTCTGGGCGGGGTGGCATCCTGATCGCCGCGCACACCCCAGCATTTCAGGGTGCCAACGCCCGCTCTTAAACTCTTACTAAATTATGAATGCGCCAGGGTTGGAAACGTCGCTTCTAGTCTGTGAACTCGACTGTGACGTTATTGGGAATTATTCCGCGCTCAAAGCCTTCCGATAACAGTCTTGCAACGGCTTCGCGACCGCGCTCGGTGTAGTCCAGTGTTAAATCGTTTACCCACATTGCGACAAAGCGATCGGCAAGGTCCGTATCCATGTCCCTGGCAAATTGCATAGCGTATTGCAGGGCGTCCTCCCGGTGATCAAGTGCATAACGGATACTCTCGCGAAGCACCTTGGATACTTCACGCATCAGATCCGGACCCAAGTCCCGTCTGATTGCATTTCCACCCATCGGCAAGGGTAATCCTGTTCGTTGATGCCACCACTCGCCGAGATCAATCACCTTGTGGAGACCAATCGATTCGTAGAACAGCTGTCCCTCATGAATCAAAAGGCCGGCATCGCAACTGCCTTGCTGCACTGCCTCAATGATCTCGTCAAACGGCACGACTTCGTATTCGAATTCCGGGTTGAAGATGCGCAGGGCCAGAAAGGCACTGGTTAAGGTTCCCGGCACGGCAACCTTAAGAGAAGAGATCTCTTCAGGTTTTGTGGGTTCGCGAGACACTAACACTGGACCATAGTTCTCGCCAATTGAGGCGCCGTGAGGTAGGAGCACATACTTTTCAGCGATATAGGCATAAGCGTGAAAACTGATCGCCGTAACATCGTATGTGCCACGCATGGCCTCTTCGTTCAGGGTTTGGATGTCTTTGAGTACATGAGTAAAGGTCAACGCACCCGTATCGAGTTTGTGCGTGGCAAGTCCATAGAACATGAACGCATCATCGGAATCGGGCGAGTGAGCCACGGTAATTTTCTTAGCTGCTGGTTTGGTTTGCATATAAGACTTCGGATGTTTTGATTCAGAGTAAGGAATTTGAGGTTATGATAAAAATAGTCCCGCTATGAGACTACATTGCTGTGTTCGATGCGATTGTAGACCGTGTCGCGCTCGACGGCTTGAAATCCTGCGTCTTCAATCAACTGAATGAGTTCCGTCTTGGTCATTTGAACTTCATTGTTCGATTCCACTGAGTAACTTTCAGAGAGCTCTCCACCCTTAGTGATAGTCCCGTCGATATCATTAGCGCCATAGTGAAGCGCCACTTGCGCTAGTCGTTTACCGAGCATGACCCAGTAGGCTTTGATGTGATCGAAGTTATCCAGCATTAGACGGGAGATCGCCATGGTCTTTAACGAATCAACTCCGGAGGGGCCAGGGAGGTGCGCCAGTTGTGTTCCAGGTGGGTAGAAAGCCAGCGGAATAAAGCATTGAAAGCCGCCGCTCCGATCTTGCTGGTCGCGCAGACGGATCAGATGATCTACTCGATCTTCCGTTGACTCGATATGACCATAAAGCATTGTGGCATTAGTTTTGAGCCCGGCTTTATGTACTTTTGCCGAAAGCTCAAGCCAGCGCTCTGCGTCACATTTGTGGGCGCAGATCATTGATCGGGTTGGTTCGCGGAAAATCTCCGCTCCACCTCCGGGGCAAGAATCCATCCCGGCTTCTATGAGCTGCTGAATGACGGCTTCATCGTTCATTTTATAAAAGTGAGCAAAATGATCGATCTCAACCATCGTAAAAGCCTTTAGGTGTAGTTGGGGATATTGCTGTTTGAGAGTCCCGAGCAGATCAGTGTAGTAGCTAAACGGAAGCTTGGTGTTCAGCCCGCCCACAATGTGTAACTCCGTTGCGCCCTCGGCCACAGCCTCACCAGCGATTCTGAGCGACTCGTCTATGTTATGTGTGTAAGCGTCGGCCTGACGGGGTGTCCGATAAAATCCGCAGAACTTGCAATCAGCGTAGCAAACGTTGGTCGGATTAAAGTGACGGTTGACGTTGAAGTAAGTAGTAGTGCCGTGCTTTCGCCGTCGTACAGTGTCTGCCAGTTTGCCTAGTGCGGGTAGATCGTCACTCGCATATAGCGCCAGACCGTCATCCAGCGACAGGCGATCATGGGTTTCAATCTTGTTCGCAATCTCAATGAGCTTCGGATCGTGAGAAAAATTCATCGCAGAGTCCTTGTCAGGGCGGCACCGCCAAACGTCAGGAAAAGAATCA
>DASSCG010000570.1:0-5157 GCA_035697925.1 Pyrinomonadaceae bacterium | reverse complement strand
CTTTCGCGTTCGACTTGCATGTCTGAGGCACGCCGCCAGCGTTGATTCTGAGCCAGGATCAAACTCTCGTTAGAATTTGTTCTCTGGAACATTATCGTACTGGTCATTGTTCAGTATCCGATAATGACTCTTCTTAAGAGTTTTGAACGCGAGCTTTATCGCTCGTCGTTTGACTCCCAAAGGTCATTGATATGGACACGCTCTATCTAGTTTTCAAACATCGATTCCAAATTGTATTTGGATTTGCCTTACAGACGACCTAAACTCGCCCCAAGCAAACGGAGACTGTAACCTATGAGGTTAACTCTGTCAAGGCACCCGTAACCTTAATTTAAGGTTATTTTTAGCGAACAAAAGCGCCGCCAATCTCCACGTAACTCTCAGGAGAAAAGCGGCACTTCTTTAGTGCCTACGTCATCCTTAGAATTTCAATTCCCTCTCCGAAGGAATGGGCATTATAAGGAGATTCAATCACTTGTCAACCCCACCACTAAACGCCGTTGCTATCCATTCGCGTTATTAGCGAGAACCAGCGTTCAGGGGGAGGGTTAGATGCATCAAAAGCCGGACGGTTGCCCAACTTATTTCAAAACTTGGGAGCGTAGTAACCTCCGAGTCCGCAAGGCCGGCAAAGTATTTTATCGTCGCCTTCTCTCCGAATTTCTCGGCCATCATTAATCCCCTCTCCGCATCTGGAACAGGTAACCCGGGAACGCGGCCGGCCAGGCATATCGAAATCGGTGTATGCAACTTCAACTTGATCCATTTTAAATAATTCACTGTCGTCGGCCTCGCGATAAGTCCTAAACTGCCGGTCGCTGCGGCTTTGTATATCGGGATGGCGACGATCGGCCAATTCTCGAGAACTTTCCAGAGCGACGATGCGCACTGCTTGATGCGTATCGGTGTTTAGAAATGTCGCTGCCACCTTTCCGTAATCAACGTACTTCAGACTACGCTTGCCTAGTCGGGCTCCAGTCACAGCGCTCACCGCATCAGCCATGCATCTATCGATTTCAACCCAGACTATCAACTTCTTGCGATCAGCTCCCTTTGGGTCGCTCAGGCCAATCGCTTCACATCCGAGCAATGCCATGCGCGCACCTAGCAACTGACCTGCGCACATATGTCCATGCAGAGCTTCACAATCCTTAAGCGCTTCATCCAGGGTTTGCATAAGACACTTTATACAAGATGAAACTGAGTCGAACCTTTTAGACTACGTTAGAGCCAAAGCAAGTGACTCACGCACGTCCTTCAGTAATAGAGGAAAACTTTCTTGCGTGTAGACCGGAAGTCCGTCGAGCAGGTTCTTAACTCCTGATTTCCCAGCCCACATATTCAAAGACTCCAAAGCAAGATCGGTTTGGTCTGAGTCATCGGAAAGATACAGCGCGGAGGCTTTGGTTAATGCGCGCTTCGCTGAGGCTTTTACTTTGAGATCTGTCGAGCTTGCGACCATTACGAAGTAATCGACGTCGACGTACTGCGTGAAACTGTTACCTTCTATGATGACTCGTTCTGCTTGAACGCGCTTTAGAGCTTTGTTAATTCCCTGCTGTACCTGACTATCGGTAGCAATGATCCAATGAACGTTCGCGGCACCGGCATCCCAATAGCGCCCAGTGTCTTTGCCGACTTCGTAAGTCTCTTCGCGACCTGAACGAATTACCGGCTCATCGCCGAGCAGATGACTCACACAGCAAGCATGAGGATCCTTCCCGCACGATCTGTAATGTCCTCGTGTTGTTTTGATCGCTTCCGAGCCGGGAAGACTTTGCAATATTCGACAGACCAATGTGGTCTTGCCAACATCTGACGAAAACCCACCGACAGCTACTATTCTTGGATGATACATTGGAAACAAGCTGACAATGGGGGAGTTGGAACGAGGTCGCTGTGACGCAGTTCAAGAATAAAGACTTTACCTTCGACGCTTATCGTCGATGGCCACACCGGGAGCCGCTACTTTCAGAATTCCCCTGCCGTCCTTATAAACACTGTATCGTGCGTCCACGATCTGTGCGCTCTGGTCCTGCACCCGCACGGTAAAGGTTTTGTTTTCGCCCTGGCCCTCGACTCTCATGGGGAGAAAACCTTTTACGTCAGAACTCCGGTAAGCGGTGTAATGTTCCTGATTGCGTTTGTCGTACCCGACCACGTAAATGCGATCGAAATCGGGTTCATCCAGAGTATGAGGCTGATTGGAACTGCTCTTCTCCAGAATTATCCAACTTCCTGGTCGCGCTTCCTTTCCCGCATTTTTATCGGTCGGCGATCCTTCGCCAGGGCTGCCATCAAGCCTTTGCCAGGCCACAAATTCTCGACCAGTGCGATAGAAGATTATGTCGCTCGGCACCGCCAGCTCGACTTGCTTGCCATAGATCCAGCCGGCGGGCGCCGGAGAAATCTCAGGAGGCAGTCTAACTTTATACCAGAGCTCGTTGGGTTCTTCCTCGGGCTCGTTTTCCTCCGATCCGCGATTTGATCTACGAGAAGTAGCTGGCTGAGCGCTGCCAGCTTTGGGAGCCACGTCGCTTTCGATTGCTTCTGACGATTTCGGCTTAGGAACTCGTTTCCACCCCACGATCTCAAAACTCGATCCGGTATCGAGTCGCATCATGATGTTTTCGTTCCCGTCGCGATCCGGAGACAGTCGTAAATTAGAGCTGGCACGCAGTTGTCCAGTTGCTTGCGCGGCGATCCCCTTATCTTCCTCAGCCAGTTTCCGTGAGGCATCCAGCACTTCCTCGGGCATCACATTCCGCGCTTCAATCCAACCCTCAGTGTTCTCGGCATCATTCATCCGTACACGTAGCCAACGCTCTTTGCGTGTATTGTCGCTGGGGTCTTGTACGTCCTGTGATTCCAGAATCTCAACCGCATCACCACGGTTAACTTCCAGCAGATCGGCGGCTACCACAGCGGTGGAGCTCCGAATTTGAGCTCGTCGGGCGACGACGACGCCCGAATCGTTTCTCTTCGCTAGCGTGCTACAGCCGGCGAGGAAGGCCAGCGTTCCTATTAAGATCAATGTTTTAAAAAAACGAGCCATTCAAATCCTTACGAACAGAAAGAGTCTTTAAGATCTATCCTCGATAACCTAAGGAACGAAGTAACAACCTCTGCTCAGCGCTAAGATCCTTTTTAATCAAAATTCTCGAGCGAAAGTCTTTGGTTTCGACCCGGAGCCCATACTGGGCCAGAATCGCATCCAGCGGTATGTCGCCTCCGTTTTGTACGTAATCTTCAAAAAACTGACTCATGCCGGGCGGCCGGTTCAAGACCGACATTATAACCTCGTTTGCATCCAGGGAAGTTGTTACCGCCGTTCGGAAGAGTTCCGGGTAGATGTCAGCACTAGTTTTATTCCGAACAGACTGTCGTAATTTCAGATCATGTATGAAAGCGACCAACATTCCTTTGTCATATACAAAAGACGGGGCGGCCGTCCAGCGCCGTTCCGAGGCCTCAATCAAAGACAATTTATCATGGTCGGGGAGGGAGCGGTATGAGTCGTATACACGCGCCATCGTGTCCAGGTAACCGTCAAACTTGATCAGATTCAGTCGAACAGAGGTAAGCAACGCCTGATAGAGAGTGAAGCCCTCAAAAAACCAATCGTATTCTCCTTTGAGCGCTAATGCATTTGGCACCCACAGATGAAACAGTTCATGCGCGAGGACTACCCCCAATCTCCCCAACAACGCCTTTTGTCCAGCATTGCGGCCCATTAGCAAAACAACGGTGGCGCCTCGCGTCTCGGCGGTCCAACGGTCAGGACCTTCCATCCCACTTAAGGGGGCAAGGAAAACGACCGCTCTTCTTTTCAAACGATACTGAGTAAGCTTTGAATGCTCCTTCACAATCCTTGCAGCAATCTTAAGCGCGTCATCGTCCGAGAAAGGCCAATTCCCCGAAGTGATTAGACCCAGTTCCATTGAGTCGATAAACTTGCTCTTTTCTCGCAACTCGCGACCAATGTAAAAGACGGCGTTATCTATATCCGTTATTGAGTACCGACGATCTGAATCAGGCAAATTAGCCGACGCAACGCTCCAACCCGCAGGAAGCTGAAAATCTACGCTGAGCTTCGAGGGAGTTAGAGTCTCTCTACCAAACCGCGGTAACAGGTCGGCCAACATCAAAAAGCCACGCTCGCGATTTATCCAGGAGACGTGGGATAACTCGGCTGCCCGGGAGCGTTCTCCCAGAACGATCTCGTAAGAAAACTTAGAAACTTCCTTGCTGGAGCGAAACTCTCCTGGAGCGAGGTTGCGCACAGTGACGCTTTGACCGTCCGCATGAACTTTGAAGTTTTCTACCCGTGCTCCCAGATTGCCTATGCCCGCATAAATATTGCGGAATGACCACGTATCTGTTTCCGGACCTTGAGCTTCGACCACAACTCTTCCAGGGGGTACTGAGGTGACGACGATTCGCGCCGTAAGCGTCTGCCCACAAATTTCGTTTGAGGCCGGATATACGAGGAATCCAAGGATGAAGAGGAAAGTTCGTAGTGGTGCTAGCCGTGATCTTGCCAACCGCATTAAACCATTCTCAAAAAGACTGGAAATTCGGGAGAACGACTCCTTAAAACGACGGGTGTTAGAGGTTGGTATCAGTTTGACACTGCCGTGCCTCACACCTAGTATTGGCACAAGCGAACTTTAACATAACGCTCGGAACAGTGACCATAACGCTCCAATCAACCGGTTTCTTTCGTCGCAGTACATTAGCGCGCGTACTAGCGTCGTTGTTGCTGGTTTTTATCCTTTACGGAACCACAATAGAGGCGGCCCACAGGCACGGTCGGGTTCTGCGGAAAGAGGCCTCTCAGCTTTCGCTATCGGTATCGCAGCCAGATCCTCTCACACGAACGGCGAGCGGGCAGCCCGGATGCAGCGAATGTCTTATCTGCCAATTACAAAAAAGTTTCTCCGCACCTTTGATCAGTGTTCGAGCTGTTAGCGCTCGGCCAAGTTCGCGATTAAATCTTCAAGTTCCCTCAGCCATCGCTTTAAAGTCGCAGACCACGACACCTCAAAAGGGTCGCGCTCCCCCGTTTACCTCCTAGTCTAACTAACACAGCCTTCAGACTAGATAGTCAATTAAACATACCGCCCGCGACAGCTGGTCGCTGTCCGATTTTTAGGA
>DASSCG010000569.1:0-5926 GCA_035697925.1 Pyrinomonadaceae bacterium | reverse complement strand
GGCAAGTATCTTCGCTTCATCAGGATGCGCGGCGAGCAGCGACAAGGCTTCATCGATCGTGGTTGGTGCCTGGTAATCAAATTGAGCGGGAATCATGAATCAATCCTCCAAGTTGCGGTGCCGGGTGTCGGGTGTCAGGTGCCGGTTCCGAACCTGACTAGCCCACATCTGATACCTGACACCTGACGCCACGCAATTATGCATTTAATATTCTCCAAATCGCTTCCGGTTTCACCGGCATATCCAAATGCTTAACGCCAAACGGCGCTAATGCATCAACTATCGCCCCAACAATGGCGGGGGTCGCTCCAATTGTTCCGGCTTCGCCAACCCCCTTGACTCCCAGTGGATTAACCGGAGACGGCGTCTCGGTACGATCCAGCTCCATCCAGGGAATATGGGCTGCCCTCGGCACCGCATAGTCCATCAAGGTGCCAGTAATCAATTGGCCTTGTTCGTCGTAGACAACTTCCTCAAATAGGGCTTGCCCTACCGATTGAACGATGCCCCCATGAAGCTGACCATCGACGAGCATGGGATTGATCACCTTGCCGCAATCATCCACCGCCACATAACGAAGAAACTTCAAGTCTCCCGTGTCGCGATCGATCTCAACTGCGACAATGTGAGTGCCGAAAGGAAACGTAAAGTTTTTTGGTTCAAAGAAGTAGGTTGCGGACAGACCTGGCTCCGTATCAGGCGGCAACTCCTTCGCGAGGTGGGCTGCGAGGGCTACATCTTGAATGGTGAGACTGGATTTTCCTTCGGTTTGTGGTTCAGGAAGCGCTCCGCCGGGGGCCTCACCCACAGGAACGACAGGATCGGAAGTTCCGGTCGCGGCTGCGGCTCTGGCGGCCCGCAATGAATAGCGACCTCCTTCAAACGCCAGATTTGAGGCTTCGCACTTCAACATGTGAGCGGCAATCCGGTTGGCCTTTTCTTTCAGTTTTTGAATTGCGATCAGCATCGCTGTCCCACCTACAGCCGTCGCACGACTGCCAAACGTGCCGATTCCGTACTGAACGATTCCAGTGTCACCATGAATCACTGTCACATCGTTCAGGTCCACGCCTAATTCATCAGCGGCAATTTGCGCGAAAGATGTTTCCTGACCCTGCCCGTGAGGAGAGGCACCAGTCATTACCGTGACCTTGCCGGTTGGCTCAATGCGGACTGTTGCACTTTCCCAGCCTCCGGCAGGCATCGCAGCTGACGGTCCAAGCGCACAGATTTCCACGTAGGTCGAGATACCAATACCGATAAGCCTGCCCTCTTCACGCGCCTTTTTCTGCTCCTCGCGCAGCTTTGAGTAGCCAATCAGAGCCTGAGCATTATTGAGCGCGGTTTCGTAATCGCCACTGTCATACTCGAGTCCGGTCGCGGTATGAAACGGAAACTCATTCGGGGCGGGGAAGTTACGCCGCCTGACTTCCGCCGCATCGATTCCCAGTTCGGCAGCGACTAAATCCAGAGCCCGCTCAACGACATAAGTTGCCTCAGGTCGACCTGCTCCGCGATAAGCATCGGTGGCCATTTTGTTTGTAAAACAACCCGTAACATTGATCTGGATCGCGGGAATCTTGTACGCACCTGAGAGCATTAAGCCGGTCAGCGTAGGAATTGCGGGAGTGAGGAGTTGGTGATAGGCGCCGAGGTCGGCGAAAACGTTGTATCTCAGCCCGGTTAAGGTTCCGTCATTCTTACAGCCGATCTCGATGTAGCCCACCTGACCTCGTCCATGAATCGTCGCCTGCATGTTCTCGCGTCGCGTCTCGATCCATTTGACGGGCTTGTTTAATTGCATTGAGATCCAACCCAGCAGGGCCTCTTCCGCGTAGATGTTTAGCTTCGATCCGAAACCACCTCCCACCTCCGGAGTAATGACGCGCAACTTGTTTTCTCCGATCCCAATCATCAATGCCACCTGCGTCCTCATGAGATGAGGAATTTGCGTTGATGACCAAATCGTCAATTCACCTTCGCCTGGGAAATAGCGAGCGAGAACACCCCGCCCTTCCATCGCAATGGGCGCGAGTCTTTGATGGACTACGCGCTGTTTAAGGATCCGATCGGCGGAACTGAGTGCCGCTTCTATGTCTCCCTCGCCGGCGGTAAGTTTGTAAGCAATATTGTCGCCAAAATCTTCGTAGATAACTGGGCCGCCGTTAGCAGCTGCTTCGACATCCACCACCACGGGTAAGTCTTCGTAATCGACCATTACCAAGTCGATCGCATCACGAGCGGCGTAGGGATCAGTGGCGACGACGGCAGCAATCGGATGGCCCACGAAGCAAACTTTTTCCTGTGCCAGCACTCGATAGTCCGGCACTTTCAACCCAGGAAGCGCGCTGGCGCAAGGCACTGGCCCAATTTTCTCGGCAATGTCCTTACCGGTGTAAACCGCGACGACGCCCGGCGCTTTCAGGGCCTCGGTTGTATCAATACCGTTGATACGCGCATGAGCATATACGGACCGAACGAAAGCAACGTGGAGAGTGTCAGGTAATCTTACGTCGTCGACGTAGTGTGCCAAGCCCTTTATCAGCCTCGGATCTTCGGTCCGTTTTACTCTTCGTCCTACGTATTTGTCAGCCATTGCTAAATCCTCCAAATGCAGGTAACGGGTGTCGGGTGCCGGGTGTCGGGAAAAGCTTCACTCCCGACAACTGTCACCCGGCACCTGACACCTTCTTAGCGGCGTATTCCACTGCTTCAACAATGTGTTGGTAGCCGGTACAACGGCAGAGATTGCCGTCGAGGCCGTGCCTGATTTCTTCTCGTGTCGGTTGAGGATTGCGATCCAGAATCTGCGCGGACGCCATGATCATCCCGGGCGTGCAGTAGCCGCATTGAAGGCCATGCTTTTCCCAGAAGCCTTCTTGCACAGGATGCAGGTCGCCGTTGTTGGCCATGCCCTCAATGGTTTTGATACTCGATCCAGTAGCCTGAACCGCAAACATCGTGCAGGACTTAACCGCCTGCCCGTCGATCAAAACGGTGCATGCGCCGCACAGCGATGTTTCACAACCAATGTGGGTGCCAGTAAGACCAAGAGTGTCTCTCAAATAATGAACGAGCAATAACCGAGGCTCAACTTCATTTTCATAGGCGACACCATTGACGTCGACGCTAATAGCTTTCTTCATAAGCTACCTCACTTTTGACGTGTTTTTAGGAAGGCGAAAGTTGCTGCGGGAGTTTCTATGCCAAGTTTAATTGAAAGTCAATGGTCTATCAGAAGGTATCCGGTGATCGGTTGAGGTGGTGCGAAAAACACGAACAGGGTTGCGAGAATTCGCAGGTTATGAAGGGTGGTTTATCTCCGCACCTATAACACTTGGGCGTTTAAGTTGAAGCAGAGTGGCCTTCCACCTGGAGGCGGGGGTAAACCACCCTTCCTAACCTGCGAGTCAGAGAAGATTGAGCTTTGTTGCCCCCCTAACCGTGCCGCTTGCAAAACTAAACCGTGGCGCGGTGGATTTGTCTTTTGAGCCGGTGAATCGTTCGTCGCACAACCTTGAGTTGAGCGTGGTCGTGTGCTGCGAGAGCTTCCTCTCGCTTCTTTTTTAACTCGCGGATCCGCGCTTTAATTGAAGCCTTGTCTACGCCGACAACGTCGTGATGCTCGTGCTTAATGCCGAGAGCTTTGGAGATGGCGCCAATCAGGTGTTCCTTATTCAATTGGGTGTAGCCCTGTACCGCTTCGTGCTCAATTCCCTTGGCAATTTCGCGGAGTTCAGCGACCGTCTTGTGCTTCAGTTGTTCATATGTGTATTCCATTGTCGAAGGTTCTCCCGGGGCAATTAATGAAGATGTTTTCAAAGGTGGTCAGAATATGACTGGTTCCGGCTGATTACAAGTCGTTGAATGCGTTGGTAGTGTCCTAATTTGCAAACCGGAAGAAGAGTTCAGTTGATGGACGGCCCTCAAATACTGAACCGGGAGCGCTAGCGACCGGATGACAGCATTCAATGACTTCTTAGAATGTTTTTAAATTGATTGAGCATCGCATCCGGTCGCTACCGCTCCCGGCTGTAACGTTCGTACTCGTACGGTTGCGGAAAGCTTGATGACAATTTCAAATTAAGACACTACCAATGCCCTAGTCATTTGGCAGTATTTGGCGAAGATGATTTTTCATGTGAGCAACGTAATCGCGCATGAAATAATCAAGAGTGGTAGTTTCGGTTTTCGCCACTGTATTCCAAGCGATTTGATCCAGGTTATGTTTCGCACGTGGCTTCATTCGCGTCTGCTCTGGAGCAACGGACATTAAATGCAATAAGTGCAGGTTGTAGTGTTTCCAGAGCTGAACCAGTTGTGTCCACGGTTCTTGTCTGTAGCCCTGCACTTTCACCCACTCCTCTTGTTCGTAACCGGAAAAAGCCAGCTCATCGCTAAACTGGGCCCGAACAAAGCGCAAGTGATTATTGGCGGCTGAATCAATTAGGTGACCGATGATTTCTTTGGGACACCATTTGCCATCAGCCTTCGAGATTTGGCTCTGCTGTTCAGAGATTGAGAGGAGCCGTTTCTCAGCCGTATCTATTGTTTCTCTAAAGTCCTTCAGGAAATCTTGCATAACCCGATCTCTTCAATCGCCCGATGACGACGACCCACGCGCTTCTTCTGGTTTCGGCTTGCGTTCCAAAGCGGCTCGGTCCCATCGTGCGAGATCGGCGCCTGCTTCGTATGTGGTCTGTAGAAACTGAAACAAGGTGTCCCGAGGTGAATCTGAGTTGCGAACATCGTCGTAGGTCAGCACGAACTCCTTCAAGTCTTTGCTGTAGAAACCGGGTCCGGCCGGTGCTCTTTCAAGCTCGGGAGGCGCAGGGGCGGTGTAGGAATAATAAGCAGGTCCCGTGAACCCGGCTCCAGGCCAAAAACCGGCGCTGATACATTCGTGGGAGTAAGCTTCACGCGTGATCAAATCGGCGCCGGGCCGTTCGGGCGCGGGTCGACCAGAGAATCGTGTGACAGCGAGATCGAAACTGCCCCAGTAGAAATTAACCGGGCTGCACTTACCTATGAAGCGTCCTCTGAACTCTTCAAAGACGACGGCTGTGTGAGCAAGAACGCGCCAGAACCTGTTTGCGTATTCCGGATCATATGAGGCGTGCTGCGTGTCTTTTTCAAATGGTATTGGGTTTGGGACTTCCTGCGGTTTCGTGAAAATAGGGACTTCGATCCCTAGTGATTTCAGTGTTGACATTAGTTCCTGATAGAAGTCAGCCACTGAACGGGGAGCTAACGGCAGGGTCTTTGTTACCTTATCGCTCGTGCGAATGAATAGCTTGTGTTCGATGAAATCAAATTCGATCTCGAAGAGTTTGTCTTTGTAGGGCACGGCTGTAGTCGTCAATCCGTTTGCCGACAGATACAGCGCGCAGTGCCACCAATGGTTAACCGGGGGAGCTAAGGTTAAACGGATTTTGCCGACCATCTGGGTCCACATGTGCAAGGTCGCATAAGTGTCGGTCCAGGCATCAAGCGGCAAAGCGGGCCACACCTCGTCTTTTGAAGTGTCAATAGCGGAGGCTGGATCCATGGGGTTCTCCTTGAATGTTTTGAACAGATTGTATCACTTCATTACCGTTGACTAGAGTCAACGTCGGCGGGGGTAAACCACCCTTCCTGACCTTTGAGGTTGCTATGGTTGCATCGCCCTTTCCATCCTGGGGGCCGTTCAATGTGAAGGTAATCACTCAGACTTAAAATCTCGAGGTCGGGAAGGGTGGTTTACCCCCGCTGGTCTCCAACAGATTCAACCTTCGACGTCTGGATACTTCCGAGAATCGTTGCTACGCAAGCTGCTTTGCCATAAGAAATGCGGGAAGTGCTACATCGCCGGGCAGGGGTATGTTGAATGGCTCTATGATTGAATAACCGTGTGCCGAGTAAAGCGGCTCGCCTGGCAGAGTGGCAA
>DASSCG010000568.1:0-2295 GCA_035697925.1 Pyrinomonadaceae bacterium | reverse complement strand
GCAGTTGAGTAGGAAGCAATTTAGTAACCGCGGCTTAACTTGCTCGCTGAAGCGTGGTAGGCGGTGGTTGGAGGCGAAGAACTATGACTGAACGTATGAAACTTCTCATTGGCTATGATGGATCAGAATGTGCAGAAGCGGCGCTGGACGATCTCAAGTGCGCGGGTCTCCCGGCAAAGGGCGAAGCTCACATCCTTTCGGTCGCGGAAGTGTGGCTCCCGCCTCCGCCCCCTTCTAGTTATGAGATTGTGGAACAAGCGAGGGAAGTGAAGGTTCCTGCCGACTTGAAGCGGGTTTATGCAAAGGGATGTGCGGCAGCCAAGGAAGCACTCGCTTCGGCTGAGCGTGCGCGTGAGCGGGTCAAGATCAACTTTCCAGACTGGGATGTGTCCGCAGATTCAGCCTGCGGATCACCTGCTTGGGAGTTGGTCTTCAAGGCCGATCAGTGGAAACCCGAGCTCATCGTAGTCGGGTCGCACGGCAGAAGCGCTCTTGGCCGCTTTGTACTCGGCAGTGTCTCGCAGCGAGTTCTAACCGAAGCACGATGTTCCGTTCGCATCGCGCGCGGGCGCGTGGAAGAGCCCAACACGCCGATTCGAATCATTGTGGGTGTCGATGGCTCGCCTGGAAGTGACCAGGCGGTGCGGGTAGTCGCAGCCCGCGACTGGCCAGCAAATAGCGAGGTCAAGCTAATCGTTGTTGAAGACCCAGTGGTGCCACCGATTATCTCAGACCTTTTTCCTCCGTTGGCGAAGACTATTGAAGAGTCCAATACTGAAGACCGTGTCTGGAGTGAAAGAATATTGGCGAGATCCTCAGACATGTTCTGCGTGTCTGGAGTCAAGGTGCTGACTGAAAACAGAGAGGGCGATCCTAAGAACCAATTGCCTCATGCTGCCGAAGAATGGGGTGCAGATTGCATCTTCGTTGGATCTACTGGATTCAGCAATCGTTTTGAGAGGTTCCTGTTGGGGAGTGTCTCGGCGGCAGTTGCGGCGCGGGCTCACTGTTCTGTAGAAGTTGTTCGTCAAAATTTACCATTAGAAAGCGACGATTGATTGACACCTAAAGAGAAAGGCTCCATGAATGATTACCACCATCAGCGATGAACAAGCCCGCGAGTTGCTTCGATCTGCACGGGTAGGACGACTTGGCTGCATTGTAAACGGTGGGCCATATATCGTTCCCATCAACTTCATCTTCGAAGACAATAGCGTGTACAGCCACTCTCTGCCGGGCACAAAGATTACAGCTCTCAAAGAGAACCCCCGTGCGTGCGTTCAGGTGGACGAGATCAAAAGTGACTTAAGCTGGAGCAGCGTGCTCGCGTTTGGCAACTTCGAAGAGATTGCTAAGCCAGCCGAGCGCAAAGAGATTCTAACCAAACTTCTAAAACGGTTTGCCCTCCTGACACCCGTCGAATCTGCGATTGCTCAGGATGGAAGTCCACTAGAGGTAATTATCTTTAGCATTAAGATCGATAGAGTAACGGGAGTTTCCGAAGGTTAGTAAGACGCGAAAACCAGGCGTAAAGTGAAAGTAGATTTACAGAAAAGCCATGGCAAACATTCTCATATTGGGCGGCGGCTTTGGTGGCGTAGTAGCTGCCGAGTCGCTCGTCAGGCAGATACCGAAAGAACACCAGATTACATTGGTGTCACGAAGCCCAAAGTTCATCTTCTATCCGGAGCTAGTTCGACTTGCATTTGGCAAGTGTGAGCCCGACGATATTTCGTTTGACTTGCGCGACGCAATGCTCGACCGGCGGGTTCGATTCATCCCGGCTGAGGCCGCTCGAATCAAACCCGAGTCGCGCCGCGTAGTTCTCACACATGGAGAAGTCGATGGAGATTTGCCATACGATTACTTGATCATTGCCCTCGGCCGCCGCCTTGCAACTGAACGAATTACAGGTTTCTTTGAAAACTCACACCACTTGTTGACCGTGGAAAGCTCGCTGGAGTTTGGTGAGGCGGTCCGAGGTTTTAAAGAGGGCCGTGCGGTTGTCGGTCAGTGTCCCGGTGCGCGCTCGCCGGTTCCTGTGTATGAGACCGCCTTTGCGTTGGCTCGTTTGTTTGAAGAGCGAGGTGAACGTCAACGCGCGAGAATAACTATCGTCAGTCCGGATTCGCCGGGGTTTCAGTTTGGTGACGGCGCAGTGGCGCGCGCTCTGCGCACTGCTCTCGATGAGCACTATATTGAGTACCTGCCAGACTTTCCCATTGAGAGAGTAACACCGGCAGCCGACTTGACCAGTAACGGCCACTCCATCAACTACGGTCGACTGATGCTTGT
>DASSCG010000567.1:0-3183 GCA_035697925.1 Pyrinomonadaceae bacterium | reverse complement strand
CTTCTGACCGCCGAACCGGCAACGATTCGAGCGCTGCTGGAATCCCTCTTGAATAAGGACAAGATCATTGCAGCACACTACCAGCACGTGGATGGGACATCATTCGCCGCGCCAATCGTTAGTTCCATAGTGGCGCAAATGATCGAAGCCAATCCCAACATGTCTCCGACGACGATCAAGAACATTCTTATTTCAACAGCCGATCGCATCGCTCATGCCCCAGTCCTGCGACAGGGGTATGGAGTGGTGGATGCTCGGCAAGCAGTTTCCCTGGCCAGACATGAGACGCACCAGTTGGAGATGGTCCGTTGCGGCCCGCCCAGAATTGAAAATGGCAAGGTGTTGTTCTTATTTCACGATGACCACGCGCTAAGTGTTTCGTTGGCTGGTGACTTCAACGGCTGGGATGGCCAAAGGACCAGTCTGCAGCAGGACGATCACGGACTCTGGCGGGTGGAGATTGAGGCACCACCGGTCGGGCGCCATCAATACAAGTTCGTAGTCAACCGGGAGCGTTGGGTCGAGGATCCAAACAACGGCATGAAGACCCCGGATGGTTACGGGGGACTGAATTCAGTTCTGGTCATCAAATAAACCAGACGCTGACGGCCGCTACGACGAGATTCAGTAGGTAGCTTGTCTGATCCAGATGAGATTCGAGATCTGAGGTCTCTCCGATTCAAGGCTCTTTCTCTCAATTTCACGAAAGACCAGCCAAACCTCGAGGAGCGCTTGCGGCACGAGTGGCCGGTGCGTTCGTGTAGACATCTTCCATTGCGGCACGCAGCAATTCGGCCACGCTCCAAGCCTGTGCAATGCATCCGCGCGCAGCATGTGGAGGATCGGCGTCAAAGATCTCGGACACCTGGCCCGGACAAGCTTCCTCAAGATGTTCCTGGAAACTGTTCAGCCATTCGGCGGCAACTTTTCGTCCATTCGCTCCGAACGTCTTCACATTTGCGGTGATGTATGGCCCCATCAGCCATGGCCATACTGTGCCTTGATGATAGGCGCCGTCTCGGTTAAAAGAATTGCCTTCATAACGCCCGCGATACTGTGGGTCCTTTGGAGAAAGAGTCCGCAGACCCCGAGGCGTCAGCAACTCACGCTCGACTACCCGGAGAATGCTCTTCGCTCTTTGTTTTGAAACCATGGAATGAGTCAGGCTAATGGCAATTACCTGGTTTGGCCGGACCGACGCATCTCGGTTATCGCCGTTCACAACGTCGTTGAGGCAGCCAGCCTCGTCATTCCAGAACTGAACGTTGAAGCTTCGATGGGCGCGCGTTGCTAGTTTCCCGTACTGCTCCGAATTATCTTTCTCTCCAAACTGGCTCGCCAGAGCTTCCATCAGACGCAGTGCGTTATACCAGAGCGCTTGAATCTCTACGGGCTTTCCGTGACGCGGAGTAACTACCCAATCACCCACTTTGGCGTCCATCCAGGTTAATTGCACTCCAGGCTCACCGGAGTCGAGCAGGCCATCCGCATCAACATGAATGTTGTAGCGCGTTCCGCGCACGTGCCAGGCGATAATGTCCTTCAGGACGTCGTAAAGCCTGGCTTGCACAAAGTCGTAGTCATGCGTGTATTGCAATAGCGACCGCACCGCTTCGAAAAACCAGAGAGTGGCGTCGACGGTGTTGTACTCCGGTATTTCACCTGTATCAGGAAAACGGTTGGGCAACATGCCCTGATCCACATGTTGGGCAAACGCGGAAAGAATGCTCCTGGCAAGCTGGGCGTGGCCGGTGGTCAGGGTTAAACCGGGAAGCGCGATCATCGTGTCGCGACCCCAGTCGCTGAACCAGTGATAGCCGGCGATGACGGTCTTTTGATCTCCGCGCGCAACGATGTACTGATCTGCCGCAGCAAAAAGCGAGCGCACCAGCTCGGGTGCTTCAGTTGGAGTTGGGGCAACCAACTTGCGTCGATGGATCTCCGCATCACGAAAACCGTCCGCGTGGCGAATGTCAAACGGTTCTGTTGACGCAATGATTCTGGCTCGGCGATGGACATTCAGATCGAAAGTAAAGGCAAACGGATTGAAGAGATCCTCGGTGAAGTCGAGCCCCCGATCCCGTTCGACGGCATACTCAAAATTTCGATACCAGTAGCCATTCGCATCAAGCTCAGCGTGGTCATGAGAAAAGTGCAGCGCGGGAAGATCGGCATAAGGCCGCAAGGACGTGATGGTTTCCTCTGTATCCACGTTCCGATTGATTGCGCTGTTCTCGTGGGTGGTGCTGTGATAATCGCGAAAGGCAAGCAGCGGGCGGATTTCAAGCTTTAGGTCGAGAGGATCGTCGTTCGCGCCTTTAGATTCGAGTTCATAGTGAACAACAGTTGCGTTTTTTCCTTGAACCATAAAAACTGATTTCTCGAGAAGAAATCCCTCAAGTTCATAGGTAAAGATGGGAAACGGATCCAGCCGAAAGGTGGTTTGATAAAGAAAACCTTGAGGATGAATCGCACCGGGGTACTCATTCGCGGAAAGCTCATAGCGGCATCCGTTGATGATCAGCGTCTCCTCCAGCTTGGACAACATAACGATTCGTCCCACCGGCGGTTTTGTCGCTGCGGTGAGCAGGCCGTGATATCGGCGAGTGTTCAAACCGATGATGGTCGAAGAGGCGAAGCCACCCAGGCCGTTTGTTTCAAGCCATTCCCGTGATAAAGAGACTTCTAGATTGCTGACGGCTTCTTTTGTGAATTGGATCATTGTGACCTCCGCTAAGCAATACGCGTCGTCCCCATCTCAGCCAATGTAACGTCAGGAACGATCCACGAAATAACACGAAATGGCACTACCGAGATTTCGTGATAGTTCGTGTTATTTCGTGGATCTTTGGGTCGATCGAAAAGCATCCGCGATACCCAGAACACTTGCAGTCCGAGGATCAGCGCAAAGCGGCGGGGCTCTCAAGTAGAGCGCCTTCATCGTAGGCGAGCATCAGTCTTTCAAGTGCTGCGATGTCCTGCCGTCGAGCATCGCCTTCTTCGGTATCGGCAATAAGTCTTGGCGGATTATAAACGCGCAGTTCCGAGACTTTCGGCACTATGTCGGCGCCCGAAGTAATAGCATCTGAGATTGACTCGAAGTGGTGATGCTCGGCGAGAGCGATCCGTTCGGGTGCGAGTATTAAGGTATAACCACGATCGCCGTAGCTTTCGGAAAACGCG
>DASSCG010000566.1:0-3822 GCA_035697925.1 Pyrinomonadaceae bacterium | reverse complement strand
GAAGTCGAGTACCTTCAAATAGCCATCGCGTCGAATGATTATGTTTTCGGGCTTGATATCTCGATGGACAATTCCGGCTTCATGGGCAGCAGTAAGCGCATCGGCTATCTGAATCGCGACATCGATCGCTTCGTTCAGTTTCATGGGCCGATCTTGCATACGTTGGCGGAGCGTGACACCTTCGATGTATTCCATCGTAATGAAAGGTCGTCCATCGTCGCTTTGGCCGATTTCGTGGACCACACAAACATTAGGATGGCTGAGCGCCGATGCTGTTCGGGCTTCTTGTTTGAACCGCCGCAAGCGATCAGGATCTTTGCTTACATATTCGGGCAGAAGTTTGAGCGCAACACGACGACCTAAGACTGTATCTTTGGCGAGATAGACCTCACCCATTCCACCTTCACCGATTGGAGCAAGTATTTCGTAGTGATTTACCACTTGGCCAACCCGAAGTTTGTTTTGTTCGCCTACAAGTGACTCAGCAGCGGATGCCACCGCCGGGACTTCCATGAAACTACCTGCTGCTTCATGAGATTTCAGCAACGATTCAACTTCCCGCCTCAGTTCCAAGTCACCGGCACAAACCTGGTCGAGAAATTCCGATCGTTCGGCGTCGCGACGTTGAAGCGCTCCTTCGAACACGTCCTTCACCTGCTGCCAATATTGGGCGCTAACTTTGCTCATTCTTGCTTGTCACTACTGATCTCGCGATGGAGCCAGGCCTTTGCAACACTCCAATCACGTTTCACAGTGGCTGGTGAGATGGCCAGCACCTCAGCGGTCTCTTCAACCGTAAGACCACTAAAGAACCTTAACTCCACAATCTTACTCTGCTGTTCATCGATCTCAGCCAGTCTTTCCAACGCCTCGTCTAGAGCTACCACATCCAGATCCTGAGCCTTCTCACTAATTTTGACGTCGGTAAATGAAACTCTAACATCGGAACCACCGCGTTTGGCCCTTTTCTTGGTGCGCGCGTAATCTACGAGAATTCGTCGCATCAATTGAGCTGCAATACCAAAAAACTGCGCACGATTTTGCCAGTGGACGTTCCTTTGATCGATCAGCCGCAAGTAGGCCTCATGTATCAAGGCTGTCGTTTGCAACGTATGTCCTACCCGTTCACGTCGCAGGTAACGAGCCGCCTGGCGTCGCAATTCCTCATAGACCAACGGTACTAACTGGTCCAATGCCGCCTTGTCACCCTTACCCCAGTGAATCAACAGGGCGGTTACGTTTTGCGATGCAGGCGGCATAGGAAAAGTTTCCACTGGAAATGAGTCCGGCTGACCGTTGTACGAGGCAGGATAGATTCCCGTTCGGAATTGCGTCAATTTAAACATATTGCGGGGAGATGAGCCCGTTTTCACCCAAGTGTCGCGTTAGTAGTTGAAGGCAGCAATAAGGCTGGCCTGGAATTGAGACCACAAGGAGGTCATATGAAAATTCAACTTAAAAATATTGCCATCTCCGGCCTCTTCGTCATGCTGGCCATTGCGAGCGCACAGGCTCAAACACCAAGCAGGGCAGAAGTTACCGTCCCATTCGATTTCTCGGCGGGAACTGCAAAATTTAAGGCAGGCGTTTATACCGTGAAACGGTCTACCGGAACGACATTGGTGATCCGGAGCCTTGATGGAAAGACGAAGGCACTGCTGAACGCCCCTCTGACTGTTGGTTCGCGCGATGCGGAACCTGGCCAGCGACTTGTGTTCAATAAGTATGGCGACCAGTACTTCCTGTCTCAGATTTGGCTGACAGTTGATTTTGGCCGACAGCTATTCCCTTCTAATGGGGAAACAAAGGCAGCACGAAATTACAAATTAGCTAACGGCGATGGGAAACCCGAGCGTCGAGAGATTGCGTTGCGTTCAAGGTAAGCGGTCGATGCGTTGAGCCAGGGTAAGGGCGGACAACGGGTCCGCACCTTGCCCTGTTCGCGCTTACCAATACCGACAAACTCGCAACTACATTTGTCTGTGTGGATGCGGCGCGGTTATTGTAGGCAACGTGAAATTTCTCAGGCAGTCCATTAACCATCTTGTCTTAAGCTTGGTTGTTGTCGCGGCCTTTGTCTCAGGGTCGGTGATTGCGCAAGAATCGAGCACGCTCACAGGCGATATCCGTCTTCACAAAACTTTTCATTCAGTAATCCTCAACAACGATCGAGCGTTGATCGTCTTTCTACCTCCCGGCTATGAAGCCAGCAAACGGGCTCGTTACCCGGTCTTCTACTTGAATGATGGACAGAACCTGTTCGACGGCGCGACCTCATATATTCGAGGACAAGAGTGGCGGGTTGATGAAACCGCCCAATTCCTAATCAATGCACGACGAATAGAGCCCTTGATTATTGTCGGCATTTATCACACCGGCGACGATCGAATGAATGAATTCGGCCCCGTAGCAGACAAGAATCTTAAAATCGGCGGCAAGGCCGATCTTTATGGACGCATGCTCGTTGAGGAGCTAAAGCCCTTTATTGATCACACATATCGAACGCGCAAGGGCTCGCGCCACACGGGGTTGGGCGGTTCTTCGATGGGCGGCATAGTTTCTCTGTATGTCGGGCTTAAATACCCGAATGTGTTTGGCATGGTGGCGGTTGTTTCTCCATCCATATGGTTCGCTGATAAGCAAATAGTCCGCTACGTTGACACGCTACCGAAGAAAAGTGATGTTCGGATCTGGTTGGATATGGGCACGAAGGAAGGCCGCAATCCGGATGAAGCCGCACGAGGAGTCAACGATGCCCGGCTTCTCAAGGATACGCTATTAAGGAAAGGCTGGAAGGTAGGCCGAGATTTAAAATACGTTGAGGCAGAGAATGCTGAGCACAATGAGAAAGCCTGGGCGGCTCGTGTTGAGCCCATCCTAACGTTCCTTTTTCCGCATAAGATGTAAGATAATTGGGCGCCAGTTTTTGCTAGTTCGAAAGTCCTAATCAAAAACCGAGAAGCGGTAGCGACCTTGGTAGGTGGAGGCACTAAAACGTGCTGTTATTGTGCTTGAGTGTTCTCCGGACCACTTTGTCGACTCTCACTGCTCGGTTCCGAACAAATTAATCCTAGTTTCTGTGGAAGGCGGAAAACTTTTATGAATAGCCGGAAAAAGTGTTTGATTAAAGCTGCTGCTCTGCTCTTTCTTGCGTGTTCGCTACCAACTTTCGTTGCGGCCCAGGACCGCGCCGTCATACTTACCGGACCGGATCTCTCGCGCGTGACTCCTCCCGGATTTTATTTTCAAGGACTCAGCGCACCGACACAGATGCGTAATTCAGCCGCGCTGCGCATCGGGAAGAGCCGTCACGTGATCGCGGGACTTGTTGATACGTCGGGATATTCCGCAGACGTTAGGGAAAAGTACCAAGGGTTTTTTATTACTGACTCAGATATTTCAATAGATGGTAATGCCTTAAAAAGTGGCGCCTACGGCTTTGGCTTTTCCAGTGATGGGAAGTTCAACATCATGGATTTGGCTGGCAATCAAATTCTTTCAGCGTCCACTGCTAAGGATGCCGCTCTGAAACGACCGCGTCCTTTAATGATGTCGGTGGATGGCGAACGTGTGCGACTCTACGGCGGGCGTGATTACGTACTGATAGACGCCAAATAAATTCCAGACGCCTCCAACGAAAGTTAGGTGCGACGCCCTTCCCGACGGCTTTAAATTGTCTTCAGATCCGAGTCTCTCCAATCGCTCTGAGTCTGCCTATTGGCTTCGCAAGCGTCATTCCGATCTGACGCGAAGTGAAGTCTGCGTAGTTATAACCGTTTTGGAAGAGACCGTTTTTAACGCCTCTCGCATAACAACGCACCA
>DASSCG010000565.1:0-5569 GCA_035697925.1 Pyrinomonadaceae bacterium | reverse complement strand
CTTCAGTATTCTCCGTATAAGCTTTTGTTGCTCGCTTGTGCTCGTCAGGTGTCAGCTCAATCGTTAAACGGTTAGATATTTGGGTGGCAATGTTTTGCTGAACATTCAGGATGTCGACGAGTTTTCGCTTGTATTGTGCTCCCCAGATTTGGGAACCATCCGACGTATCTACCAGATCAGCCTGGATGATCAAGTCGTCTCCAAGCTGCGCGACCCGGCCGGTCAAGATGGCGGCGACACCGAGAGCTCGGCCAACCTCCTGGGGCTCTACGTCTTTCCCCTTATAACGAAAAGACGAGCTACGAGCGATCACCTTCACACCGGGCAGTTGTGAAAGGTTGTTGATGAGACTCTCGCTGACACCATCGGATAAATACTCCGCATCGGGGTTGTTGCTTGCGTTCACGAAGGGCAATACAGCGATCGAACGAATGTTTTTTCTGCCAGTCTGAGCGAAATAACGCGAGTAGGCCAAGAAAGTCCCGGCCCCTATAGCGACAAGCAGGGCAATAGCTATCAAAGCCGCGCGCTTATTCCTCTTAAACCCCTCCAGAACATTACTCGACGTCCCGCCGGTTTCTCTTCCCGGTTCCGTTTGCACCGCCGTTGTCTGAATAGTTGCCGCAAACGAGTCACTCTTTGCCTGGCTTATACCGCTGATTCTCCTCTCTCGTGATGAGGTGCGTTCAAGTTCGGCTTCAAACTCTAATCTTTGCTTCAAGCTTCTCAAATCCAAAGCCAAATCTTTGATTCCCTGATAACGGGCCTCGGGATTTTTTTCGAGAGCCTTACTCACGATCCGCTCCAACTCGGCGGGAATCTCCGGCACATATTGCGCTAAGAGAGGTGGTTCAGTTTTCAGAATGGCTGCAATCTTGTCACTTGACGTTTGGCCGTCGAACGGCAAGCGCTTCGCGATCATTTCGTACAGGACAACGCCAAGGCTCCAGATGTCAGTGCGGGCGTCCACCTGCATTCCGCGGGCTTGTTCCGGCGACATGTAACTCACCGTTCCCATCACCACCCCAGGCTCAGTATTGACCAATGCCGTCTGTGTCAGTGCTTCGCGGTCTACGACTCCTTGCTTGCCTGATTCAGTCTCATCTGCCGATTTCGCCAGCCCAAAGTCGAGAACCTTCGCGAACCCATCGCGCCGCAGCATTATGTTCTCGGGCTTTATATCCCGATGTACGATCCCCGCCTGGTGTGCGGCGGATAGCGCCGAAGCGACTTGCGAGGTCACATCAAGTACTTCTCGCAAATCCATGCCCTTACGCGTCATCAGCTCGCGGAGGGATTCGCCTTCGATATATTCCGTAGCGATGAAGTGCTGGTTGTTCTGCTGGCCGATCTCATAAATGGTCAGGATGTTAGGATGATTTAAGCCGGAGGCAGCGTGGGCTTCACGCTTGAAACGGCTCAGCCGGCCTTTATCCTGCGTGACGCCGGCGGGCAGAAGTTTGATGGCGACCTGGCGTCGCAGGCTCGTATCGTATGCAAGGTAAACTTCACCCATTCCGCCCTTGCCAAGCAGAGAACTGATCTCATAACGACCAAGACGTGTACCAGCCTGAATATCCAAGGAAGAGGTTCTCCCGAAATGTTGATAACTATGCGTATTTCTACAACAGCGGCAATGACCGCTTAGTGATCGCGAAGGGGAGTAATTGTATGAGTGCAGGCATAACCTGCTTGCGATCTTGTTCCGAACTGTAAAGATGGTGCCCCAGCGCGATTCCAACGCGCGCTAGCAAAGATACTTGAATATCAATCATGGGCCAAAGCGTTGACGATACGCAATCGAACTAATGAAGGCCTTGACCATTTCAGCCTGAACAACGTTGCCATTGAATAGGTCGAGCTTCGTAAGCCAGAAATTGTAGCCATCGAAGTTGTTGTCTGACGCGTCGTTCGGATTCCTTCTCAAATAACCAAAGTACTGCGTCAGCACGAAGGCTCGGTTGAAATGCGCGGGCGTAAACTGCTCATTTTCAGCCACTGCACGCAAGACCTGCGCGCGCGTCTTCGCGCCACTCGACAGCTCGTTTACAAGCTGATCACGCTCAGAGATAGAGAGGGCCCCACCCGCATTCGCGTTGAGAGAATCAACAAACTGTGCGCTAGTCATCGTCGCCGGATAAGTGGCCACGAAGTTCGGGCGCTGGACAACCTCGTTGAAATAAGCCGTCTGGTTCGCTTCAAGCTGCTCATTCCAACCGGTCGCGCCAACCACGACGCCTTGCGCAACTCTCTCAACGTCGGGCAGAAACTCGGAACGCGTCAGTAAAAGTCTGTTTGTCCAAAACTACCCGGGCGGGTCGAGGCGAAGAATAGTGTCTCCCGGTCAGAAGAGACATACGGTTGTACATCAAGCTGTCCACTGTTGAGAAACAAACCTAGATCGATCGGTTCTGACCATGCGTCGAACACGGTTTCCCGCGTCGCCACCACAGGTCGACGGTATACGCAGGCGAAAGCGAGAGCCAAGCGCGAAGCGCAACAGCGAATTGTTGAGATGATGTTTCCCGAGGAAGGATTAGCCCGTGATGTCAGACTGCAGCGAGGACAGCCAAATGAGCTACTAGGTGGGGACGGATTAAAGCAGGAGCCGAAAAGCGGTGGACATTCGGAAATGGCGTGATCAGGCGTAACGGAAAATGGGAGCGACGGCTGCAAGTTATTGAAAGCACTGGTAGGCGCGTGGAATTTGAACCCCAGACGCCTACAGCTCTGATGCTTAAGGGGCGGCCCATTCAAGCGCGTAAACGTCCTGCGTACCGACGTCCCGCACCATCAAAGGTGAGCCGCCCGGCGTCCACCCCACCCACTCCCCCTTGGAACCCATAGCTAGGCGAATCCCTTTCAGGTTCGCCAAAGGCTCGATCTTCCGGTCCTCAATCCGCATGCGAAACAGGGCCGGGTCCTCGCTGTGGAAGCTGGCGAAGTAAAGGTACTTCCCGTCTCGCGACCATTGCAGCCAGCCCGCGTTCTGATCGGACCACTCCGCCCACGTCTGGGTCGTAAAATCGAAGAGCGTGGATTTCCGCCCGCCGACCGTCTGGGCGGCAATGTAACGCCCGTCCGGCGACCAGCGGGAGCCCATCAGCCCGTCTGATCCGGACACTTTCGAGACTCGCCCCGTCTCCAGATCAAGTCTATAGAGGGCGAAGCCAGTAGCCGAAGACCCCGCGGTAAAGAGCAGTGCAGTCCCTTCAGGCGACCAGTCGGGGTTCCCCTCAGAACGCTCCTCGGTTAATAGCTGTTTGGCAGGCCCGCCGTCAGCCGAGATTAAGTACATTTTCTGCGGCTTGCCGGTTGCTGCCCGCGCCGCGAAGACGAGCCTCCTTCCGTCAGGCGACCAGCGCGGCAGAGCGGCACGCATGGGCGGGGCCGTCAACTGTAGCCGCTGAGTGCCGTCCGCCCTGCTCCGCCACAAATTCGCTTCCGGGATGGTCACGTAAGCGATCCACTCGCCGTCCTTGGAAAAGTCCAGGTGTTCGGCGGATATGCCTGACAAGTGATCGACGAACTGCTTTGTCTTGGTGTCGTACCGTACCAGCTCACCGCGTTGCTGTTCCCCGATTACGAAGAGTTTGCTGCCCGCCTTACTCGGCACCGGTGCATAGAAGTTTAACGGCCCGAAGGTCAACTGCACCGGCGCGCGATCTGCTTTCATAAAGGGAGCCGATTGCTCGCGAATTGCCCAGACGTTGGTCGCCCAGTTACGTGTGGACTGGAAGACGAAGTAGCGCCCGTCAGGCGTCCAGTTGCCGCAGCATTCGGCTGCCGGATTATTCCAGCCGGGGAGTAAAGGGTGAAGGTTAGAGCCGTCTGCCACCACTTCCCACAATGAGGGAGAATTACTTTTAGGGTCTTGTACGGTAAAGCGTAACCGACTTCCGTCGGGTGACCAACGAGGCCACTGTATTCTTCCTTGGGTGGTCACCAGCTTGCGAGAGTCCGTCCCATCGTTTCCGGCTATGAAAAGCTCGGAACCGTTAGCGTAAACGATCCGCTGCCCGTCCCGTGACCAGGCTGCGCCGTGGCCAACCAAGTCACCAAGACGGCGGGGGGAGCCGCCCAGTACCGGTAATATCCAGAGCGGCGCTTCATGTTCAAAAGTGACGTGACTCGAGACGAGAAGCTCAGCTCCGTTAGGCGATATGTCTTGGACCCAGATGTTGTGTAACGGCGAGGCCAGCCCGACTGTCTCTCCGCCTGCGACGGATACTTGGGTAAGGACATACGCCCCGTCCGAGAACTGTGAGAAGTAGAGCCGCGCGCCGTCGGTGACCGGCGAGGTACTCAAGGCAGCGTTCTGGAGCCCGAGTTTGTTCAGGCCGTTAGTGGTAATCTGTTCAGAACCGACAATTCTCGGCTGCATTGGTGGTCTTGGCATTAAATAGAGGAGACCCACCGCTAAGACCATGAGAACTGATAGCGCAATGAATGGTCTTTCCCGGAAACCCTTGAGCCGAGCCAACGAGTACTTCCGCCCTGCTGGTTGATCCTCGGCTGCCACCTCACTGCCGCGCGTCGCTTGCCCTCCACCGCTTATTCGGGGGTGCAGGCCCGGTAGTTCGGAGGCATGTAGGCTCGCTGCCTGATCCCGCACTAGCCCTATATCTGCGACAAAGCGGTAGCCGCGCTTCGGGATGGTTTCGATGTAACGCTGCCCGTTCTGCCCCTCCCCCAGCGCCTTCCTCAAAGAGGAGATGTTGAACGACAGGTTCACCTCTTCGACGAACTGTCCAGACCACAGCCGCTCAAGCAACTCCTCTTTCCCGAGCAAGTGGCCACCATTTTCGACGAGCACGACGAGCAGGTCGAAGCACTTCGGCGTGAGCGCCACGGGCTGGTCGCCGCGCAGCAGCCGGCGCTCCTCGGGGTCCAGGCGAAAAGGGCCGAACTCATATAAGCGGTTGGCTCCCATCAGGATGAGCGCTCCACAGGATTTTTAAGGAATTTCTATAAGGTCTTTAAAGACGTTTACACGCCCGTGCGTCTATCGTCCGCGGCGCGGCGGCATGGAGGGTCCACGACGCGGCCATTGTAGTCCCGGGTGACTGCCGAAACAACGGTATTTTCCTGAAAGCTCCAGTTTATCATTTCAACAACGCAAGGTCGCGGCTCAAGCTTGAAGAGCTGGTTCAAAGTATCGAATCTCAGCTCATCGGCGGGAAAGAACGACTCCAACGCTAATTCTGACAACGTGATATCAATGGCCGTTCCGAAACCGTCGTGGTGATAAGGAATGAGAGCTTTGTTGCTGGTCCAGACCAGAGTCTGGAACCACCGTGCTAGAGTCTACGGAAATAAACGGGCATGAGTAGGTTCCTGGCGCGGTGAGAGATTCACTGAGTTATACCTCGGAGGCGTTTCGCAAATGAACTGGAAGTCTGATCAAGAATCGATTAGCTGGGAAGAGTTATCGAAGCCTTACAAAATAGCCCCGCTCGGTGATAAGAAACCGGAAGATTTGAAAATTTCGTTTTCCAACAGCAGATATAAATGCTTTGTGTTTGATAATGAGAAATTGGTAGGTGTCGGGCGAGCCTTGGCCGACGGC
>DASSCG010000564.1:0-2245 GCA_035697925.1 Pyrinomonadaceae bacterium | reverse complement strand
CTGCTTGATAGCGGGGCCGGTAAGCGCACAGCAGACGCGCACCGAAAAAGATCTCCTCGGCGAAAAGCAAATCCCGGCTGACGCGTATTACGGAGTCCAGACCGCGCGCGCACTCGAAAACTTCAAACTCTCAGGACTGTTAATCAACCACTACACTGGATTCGTCGAGGCCTGGGCGATAGTCAAACTCGCTGCGGCCCGGGCCAAAACAGATGTCGGGGCGATGAAGCCTGAACGTTTAGCGGCAATAGAGAAGGCCGCCGCGGCAGTCTTGGGTGGCAAGTATCACGACCAATTCCTTGTTGATTGGTATCAAGGTGGCGCGGGTACTTCGACAAACATGAATGCCAATGAAGTGCTGGCCAATATCGGGCTCGAACTTACTGGACATAAGAAGGGTGAATATCAGTTCCTCGAACCCCACGACGATCTCAACATGTCGCAGTCGACAAACGACTCATATCCGACTGCCTTGAAAGTTGCGTTTTTACTGCGCAACGACAAGTTGATTGGAGAACTGCAGAGTCTCGTTGCGTCGTTCCGTTCGAAGGGTGATGCGTTTCTTGAAATCGTCAAGATGGGCCGTACCGAGATGCAGGATGCGGTTCCCATGACCGTTGGTCAGGAGTTTCATGCATTTGCGGCCGGGCTTGAAGACGAAGTCAAACTTCTTCGTGATGCGGAAAAGTACTTGTACGCCGTCAACATGGGAGCAACGGCGATCGGGACTGGAATCAACGTGCCGAAAGGCTATCCGGAGAAGGTTGCCGCGCACTTGGCGAAGCTCACTAACAAACCGATCGTCCCAGCGACGGACATGTTGTCAGCAACATGGGATCAACAAGGCTTCGTCGTGTATTCGTCTGCCTTGAAGAGCCTCGCAATAAAACTGTCGAAGATCTCCAGCGATCTTATCCTGCTTACCTCCGGCCCACGCGCTGGATTGTCTGAGATCAACTTACCAGCATTGCAACCAGGGTCGTCAATTATGCCCGGAAAGGTAAATCCGGTGGTTCCGGAGGTGATGAACATTGTGGCATTTCGCGTAATGGGAAACGACTATGCCGTTACGCTCGCCGCACATAGCGGACAGCTGCAGCTAAACGCATATGAGCCACTGGCCGGTATCGCAGTGATGGAATCTCAAAGCCTTCTCTATAACACTTCGAATCTGTTCAGAACGAAGTGTATCGACGGAATCACGGTGAATGAACGTGTGCTTGCGCGCTACATGGAAACCACCGTTGGAATTGTTACCGCCCTAAATCCAGTGCTCGGGTACGAGAAAGCGACAGAGCTAGCGCAGGAAGCATACAAGTCAGGTAAGGGCGTACTCGAGATTATCCGGGAGAAGAAACTCCTTACTGAAGCACAGATTAAAGATCTGCTCGATCCGGTAAAACTGAGTGGGCTGGACAAGAGCAAGTACAAGAAGAATGAATGAAGTCAGTGGCCTGGATTGCCTACGCGATCGCCACCAATGAGATCGAGACCAGGCAATCCGTAATTTCTGTTGAGGAACGATTAATTCAGTGGTGTGAAGTAAATGCCACCTCGCCGTAGCGGGCGGGCCTGAGATTGTTGATTTTCGATTGCCGATTTTTGATTAGTGTCTGACGGTCAAGACAATCGAATCCAAAATCGGCAATTGGCAATCGGCAATGATTTAGGCAACCCGGTATCGCGAGGTGGTACTGACTCACGCCAAAGCGAAGTATGGCACAAGCAGCTACACAGCCGGTGGTAAGCAAAGCCATCACGCGCTCCGGCGTGCGAATGGCGACAGTCGCCTGGCTGCTGACGGCAGTTTATTATTTCTATCAGTACGCGCTACGGTCTGCCCCTGCTGTAATGATGCCGCAGTTGTCCGAGGCGTTTGGTCTTAGCGCTTTGGGTGTTGCTTCGATCGTAGGCCTGTTCTATTACGGCTACTCACCGTTCAGTCTCGTCGCCGGCGCGACGATGGATAGAATGGGACCACGCCGGCTCGTCCCGTTCGCCGCAATTGCCGTAGGCGTTGGTGCCCTCCTGTTTTCCACCGGTCAGCGCGAACTTGCGAGTGTGGGACGTGTAATTCAAGGTGCTGGTGGCGTGTTTGCCCTGGTGGGTGCTGTCTACATCGCAACGAAGAACTTTCCCGCCTCACAAGCAGCCACCTTGATCGGAGCCACGCAGATGTTCGGGATGGCCGGGGGATCTGCCGGCCAATTTGTAGTTGGCCCACTTATCGGTCGCGGATTGAGCT
>DASSCG010000563.1:0-5252 GCA_035697925.1 Pyrinomonadaceae bacterium | reverse complement strand
CCACACAACCCTCTCCCGCATAAATCTTCCTGGAGCCCAAATGCTAAGTGAAGCTTGAGCGGGGGCGCGCTTCGCTTGCCCCCTTCCCGACCTGCAAGTTTAATGATCTTGAATGTAAATTGTTTGCGGGAGAGACGCTCTCAGTTTTACGCTTTGATCCCACATAGAAGTCAACGTTAGACTACGCGGGAAATCTACCTGCAGTCGATCCTTTGTTCGAGCCATGAACAACGAGGCCATTGCCCGGAGTTTCTACCGCCTTGCTGCTCTAATGGAGATTCGTGGTGACGATCCGTTCCGCCTGCGCTCCTATCGCAACGCTGGCGAAGCTATCGAAACCTGGCCGACGCCATTAAAAAGTATCGCGGCAAGCGAGGGTCTGGCAGGTTTACAGAACATTCCTGGAGTGGGAAAAGCCATCGCTGGAAAGATCGTCGAGCTCCTTGACCGCGGCACGTTCAACGCGTGGGAGAAGATCACGGCAGAAACGCCGGCGACCGTACTCGACCTACTGGAAGTTCCTGGAATTGGACCAAAGACGGCCGCTACCCTGCATCAGAAGTTCAAAGTCTCGTCGCTTCCTGAATTAAAAAAGTTCGTCGCTGGCGGTGGCTTGGAAATGGTTGACGGTATTGGACCAAAGACTGCGGAGAGAATTAAAGAAAGCTTGAGCTGGTGAGTTAAGGGGCGTTAGAGTAGAAGTTGAACTCTGAACTTTAAATCATTTCAAAGGACCCCAATGAGCAAAAAGATCAAACGTCGTGACTTTATGCGCAAGAGCGCCGTCGCCGGACTGACTCTCGCGGCTGGTAAATCAGCATTGGGACAGTTTCCCGCCATCGTTGTGCAAGGTGCTGTGAAACCTCTGGTAATTGCTTCTGCTAACGGAAATCGATTCAAGCATGACGGCAATGTAACTTCGGTGCAAAAGGCGTTCACGATGATAACCCAGGGAGCCGACGTGCTGGATGCAGTTATCGCCGGGGTCAATATTTGTGAACTTGATCCGCTCGACGACAGCGTCGGATATGGGGGGCTGCCTAATGCCGATGGTGTGGTGCAACTCGATTCTTCATGCATGCATGGACCCAGGAAACGCGCCGGCGCGGTCGCGGCTTTGGAAGGAGTACGTACTCCATCGCTGGTCGCAAAGGCAGTTCTGGATTCTACTGATCACCACTTGCTAGTTGGTCCTGGAGCACAGTTGTTTGCGCGCAATATGGGATTCAAAATCGAGGACGACTTGAACACTGAGAACTCGCGCCGACTATGGCTGGAATGGAAACGCCGAACGGATCCTTCCCACTATCTCGATCCCAAGACTCGGGCTGAAGTTTGGCATCGCGAGGGTTTGAAGATGGTGGCCGAGGGACTGATTGACCGAGATCACTACTACGGTACCATCAACTGTAATGGCATAAACTCCAAGGGAGAAATCTGCGGCGTGACAACTACTAGTGGTCTGGCCTGGAAGATTCCGGGCCGAGTTGGTGACTCTCCAATTCTCGGTGCAGGCCTGTATGTTGATGGCAAAATAGGTGCGGCCGGCTCGACGGGACGTGGAGAAGCCAACCTGTATAACCTTTGCTCCTTCTTGATTGTGGAAGAAATGCGTCGTGGCATCCATCCAAAAGATGCAGGCATGGAGGCCCTTAAACGCATCAAAGCTAACACTGTCGAGAAAAGACTTCTCAACCGGAGTGGAAATCCAAACTTCGGCATCAACTTCTACATCCTGAATGCCAAAGGAGAATACGCAGGCGTCACGATGTACGAGGGACCATCGTTTGCGATCTGTAACGATGGAGGACCACAGACTATAAAGAGCGATGCACTGCTTCCGGGCAAGCCAACCGACTAAAAGCTGAGGCGAAGTAGCTTAGTCGGTCGACGAAACACAAAATCCACGACTCCGCCCGAAACGACACGAACAGTGGCTTTTTGCGTTGCTTTCGTGATTGTTGTGAACGTCTTCCTTAACTGGACGTTAGGTAGAACTTGAAGCATGACGTTACCTACTGGACTCCCGAACTTAGTATTCCAGCCGTGCACGTCCGCACGATGGTCTGACTTGGAGCGCTTATTTGGGGAGCGCGGAGCGTGTGGCGGTTGCTGGTGCATGTTTTGGCGTTTGCCAAGGAAAGAATTTGACGCGGGTAAAGGAACTGGCAACAAGCGGGCCTTAAAGAAAATCGTAACTGCTAATAGAGAACCTGGTTTGATCGCATACGAAGGCAATGAGCCAATTGCCTGGTGTTCTGTGGCGCCACGACAAGAGTATGTTGCACTTGAGCGTTCGAGAATTCTAAAACCAATCGATGACGAGCAGGTTTGGTCAATCTCTTGTCTGTTCATAAAGAAGCCCTTTCGGCGGCGGGGCGTTTCGGCTCAGTTGCTGAGGGCAGCTGTTGAGTTTGCCGCTCAACGAGGCGCGACGATAGTCGAAGGCTATCCAGTTGAACCCTCCATGGAAAATATGCCTGATCCCTTTTTATGGCATGGTACACCCTCAGCTTTTAGAGCGGCTGGATTTGCAGAAGCGCTCAGGAGATCGAAATCTCGACCCATCATGCGGTTTAAGGTAAAAAGCGCTGGCGAGGGAAAAAGCACAGCCGTACCGCGAAAAATCGCATCTAAGGCTGGTTAGCTAAACTGGGGCAGCGTTTATGAAGGAACACTTTGCGGAGCTTGCTACAAAGATGAGAGCTGAGAAGGGTCATTCTCAGTTGAGAGTATTTCTGCGCTTCAGCCTTTTCGCCTTGCTCTGCGCAGTTCTCTTCTCTTCTACGATTGTTTTTCCGCAGCAGCGTTCTAATGACGGCGCCGAATTACTGGAACTCGGCCGCGCTGCAGCCTTAGTGAGTGCACCAAAAGCTCCCACTGAAATAAAAATTGTTTCCTACAACATTCGCTGGCGTGGTGGTGACGATTTAGAGACGCTGATTAACCTTCTTAAGAACGATAGTGAAATAGCGGGCGCAAGTATTCTTGGGTTACAGGAGGTGGATCGGAATAAGCGACGAACGAAGAATATCAACACGGTAAAAGCCATTGCTGAAAAGCTGGGACATCACTACGCCTGGGCAGCACCACCAACGGTGAAATCGGGAAAAGAAGAGGAAACCGGTGTCGCAATTTTGAGTAGTTATCCGTTGATGGACGTGAGACGGATTGTCTTACCACATCCAGGTCCGGGCCGTAGAAGACGCGTGGCGCTGGGGGCGACCATCGAGATAGCCGGAACGCCAATGCGCGTTTATTCAGTTCACTCGGAAAATCGGATTTCAGTGGACAAAAAACTAGAGCAAACCAGGGAGGTACTGGCGGATCTGGATACTTTTCCGAAACACATGCGGGCTATCATTATGGGAGACCTGAACACTTGGGAGCCCAGTTCCGTCAAGAAGACATCCGAACTGTTTAGTCGAGCGAGTTTTACTACACCGATCGCAAACGATAAATCGACATTCCTGCAAAACATATTATTCGTACCGATTAAGTTTAAGTTGGATTGGATTTGGCTGCGCGGTTTGGAAGCCACGAGTCATGGAATAGATAAAAAGGTTGGATTGTCTGATCACTGGCCGCTGTGGGTTGTGGTTGGTGTGAAGCCGTCTGAGAAAACCAAATGAGGTGCCCTAATTGTGATCGACCCGTACCATTGACCAGGACACGCTGCCGTGCGTGTAGAACGAAACTAATTCAGTGGTACATACGGGCAGTGGCCCTCGCAATTGTGGGCTGCATCATCGGATTCTACATTCTTGAAGCAGTGTTTTAGACGATATCACCGGAATGGGACGTGCAGTTTGAGTTTAACGCTGAAAGCGTTCGCTAATTCCAGCCCAGGGTTGCGCTTTGGCAACCCTGGGAAGACGCATCACATTTACAGAAGACGCAAACCCTGAAAGGGTTGCGTCGCGATAACCGAAGACCGTCGCAACTCCTTCAGAGTTGCGACAAAACAAACGTGGATCTGATCCCCAGGGTTTCAAAGCAACCCTGGGCTGGAATTAGCCAACGCCTTCGGCGTTAAATTCAAACTGCACCGGTTCACCGCAAGCGATACCTAAGGTGTGTTGTAAGATCCATTCAACCACAGAACCGGGAACCAACTTCGGCATTCTTGGACTCAACCTCGAAGACAGTCATAACATTCCTAGCTCCACTCTTTTCCAATACCAACGAGGATCAGGATTATCGAGTTTAAGACGCGAAAGGCGGCGGGTTTCGCCCCGGAACCCGCCGCCTCGTATGCGGTGCTGCTTGATTAGGGAAGACTGATGTCAGCGCACACGCACCACGATACTGTTGCTCACCAATGCGTTTCCGGTCGCTCGCTGCAATTCCGCGGCCGCCTTGTTCAGATCAGTCTGAGCTCGAAGCTCGTTCCCACGAGCCGTTGTTAAGGCAGTTTGCCGTTCCAATACCAGAAATACTGTTGACTGTCCGGCATCCAATTTTCTTTGCTCGCTGGCATACTGCTGCTCGCTTGCTTCACGAGCTGTCGCCGCAGCCCTCAAGCGCGCTTCGGCACTGCGAACCACCTGCAAAGCGTTTCGCACGTCAACTTGGATAGATTGCTCCAATTGTTCGCGCTCAGTTGCTATGCGTTGCCCCTCAACTAGTGAACGGCCTAACTGGGCCTCAGCGGTCCGGTTCCTGAGTGGCAGGTTTATTTGTACTCCGACCCGAAAGTTCGCATAACGATTACCGGCCAGATTTCGGAGAGACTGACCGTAGCCTCCGATCAAATCGGTTGGGAAAGTTTGTGGAGGAGGTATCGGCAATGGGGGGATTCCAGCCAATTCAGACAAAAGATTCACGCGGTCCCGAATTTGGGCGGTCGACGAAAAGGGATTTATGGCGTTGCCGTTGACCGCTCCCGCCAGACCTACAACACCGTAACTACCAACAAAATCAATTTGAGGTTTGGTTTGGTCGCGAAAGAACTTCTGATCGATCTGGTTGATCTCTCGAACGACGTTGGCCTGTTGTAACTCTGCCCGATTTTCCATCGCCACCTTCATTGCTTCGGCCAGTGACACCTTGGGCGGAGCCAAGTCGACTGAATCTGTAGGTATTAATGAGACGGTCCAAATCTCAGCTTGCCGATCTTCAGCGATCAGATTTTTTAGATTATTTTCGCTACGAGATACCTCTTCGAGCGCGGTGAACAGAGTCTGCTCAAAGCCAGCCACCTGTGCTTCTACGGCAACTACGTCGATGGGAGCCAAAGCACCCTCGCTCAC
>DASSCG010000562.1:0-3455 GCA_035697925.1 Pyrinomonadaceae bacterium | reverse complement strand
GCACTACTCGGAGTTTAGGAAGCTTCGATAGACTATTAATCAAACTCTCAGCAATCTTGTCGTTCAGATGTTCAGTCTCAACACCACTCGCCTCATCTAGAAATGGTAAGACGGCGATGGATTCGATTGGGCCGGCACCGGCATTACCGGCTTTGCCTCGTCCAGTAAAGTAAACAACGCCGGCCAGGGCAATCAGCACGACACCTAGCGCGAAAGCTGTTCCTTGTTTACCAAAACCAAGGGTTGGCCCTCGCGATGTGACTGGGGCTCCTAAATCAGAAGGGATGTTTCGAACACCCACGCCAGCCTCAGGGTGTTCAAGGCTCAGGACTCCTACTGCTTCCGAGTTGGGACGAGCAAAATGCGTCACGTCGGCTAATGGGTTCGCCGGCAGATGATCAGATTGATTTAACGTAAGATCGTTTTGGGCCACCGCCGGAGACTCCACTTGGTGTTCCCCGTTTTCAGACCATTCCTTAACGGTTGCCACGAAGCGGTATCCCCTGCGCGAGATTGTTTCAATGTAGTGCAATCCACCCGTTGTTTCTCCTAATGCCTTTCGGAGCAGGGACACGTTTTGTGTCAGATTCCCTTCCTCGACGAAAGTGTCAGGCCACACCCGCTTCATCAAGTAGTCTTTTTCAACTACGTGACCGTTCTGCTCAACGAGCGCCAATAGTATTTCGAAAACTTTGGGAGTTAACGGTACGAGATCACGGTCGCGCAGAAGCACACGCTCTCGTGTATCCAGGCGGAAGCGGCCAAACTCATAGAAGTGACTTTTTTGCTCGGCCATAAGAGGCTCTGAGAAAAATCTTTGAGGAATCCTTGAGCGCTTCCTGAGGACTTTTCTATTCCTTCCTCATTAAGCTGGGATCAACATTCCAGGAAAGTTCAAGAAAACTGGCTCAAATTCGAAGTGCGCTAATTGTAATCCAGACTTTTGAAGGTGGCAACGAACGGATAATTCCGGTAATGGATCATTTTGAACTGTCCGACAAACTTCAGTTTGTCGCGCGGCCGACAAGCTTATCGGACGTAGACTGAGGGTGCTCCCCATGATCGAACCAAATAAAATTCCTGAACTTGTCGAAACCTCATTGACCTACATTCTTGCTGCTGCTGCAGCCTGGGTGGCTTTCCTCCTGGGCTGGCTGATCTGTTCGGTCGCGGTTTGCTAACGTCCAGCAGCCAGTTTTGGCAGTCCGCACAGATTAAAAAGTCGCTCAAGCGTCATCTGCTTTTCCATCACCCGGGCATTCGGCACCGTTCTTGCTCCAATGTTCAGAAATACGCTGGTTTGACTCAGTTCGCACGAGAATTGAACGCAGGCGAATTCCCTGCTGTACGGTTGTCACCCAGACGTTTTGTTCGACAAACTAAAGCTTATCGGACAAGAGACTTTCATATGCCGGTTAAGAGCAAGAATCTGCATGGCAATGTTCCGGATCAGGCGGGGGTGGCACTGCTCTTGATCGATGTCATTAACGATTTCGAGTTTGAAGGGGGCGACACCTTGCTGAAGTTGGCTCTGCCGATGTCTCGCAAGCTGGCCGAGCTCAAGAAACGCGCAACAGCCGCAGGTATCCCAGCCATTTACGTTAATGACAACTTCGGCAAGTGGCAGTCAGATTTCAAAAAAATCCTCGCCCACTGTCTAGAAGAAGGTGTTAGAGGCAAGCCTTTCGTGGAAGCGGTTCTCCCTGATGAGTCTGATTATTTTGTCTTGAAGCCTAAGCACTCTGGTTTCTACTGCACTGCTTTGGATCTGCTTTTAGAACACCTCGGCGTTAAGGACTTAATCCTCACAGGAGTCGCGGGAAACAATTGCGTGCTCTTTACTGCCAATGATGCTTACATGCGCGACTTCAATTTGTTTGTGCCTTCGGACTGTTCCGTCTCAGAGAGTGAAGAAGAGAACGACTACGCGTTGAAACAGATGCAGGAAGTTTTGAAAGCCGATATCCGGCCCGCGTCTGAGCTGGATCTAAAAAAACTCCGTGGCACAGATCGACTAGCCGCCCCAGCCTCGTAGCAATTCTTACAAGCTCAGTCAGGCGTTCGCTAGGCGCAAGAGCTAACTAAACGAAAGGTTGATCGATTGAAGGACTCTGTTCGGTGAAAAACCGCGGACCTTCCGGCGTTATATACAGGCAATCTTCCAGTCGGATCCCAAACTCCCCGTAAATAACCACCGTCGGCTCGTCACTAAAGCACATTCCGGGTTGCAGAGGAGTCTTGTTCCCACGCACAAAGTTGGTCCACTCGTGACCGTCTAGTCCAATACCATGACCAGTCCGATGTGGTAGCCCAGGTACTTTGTAATCAGGGCCAAACCCCGCGTCAGTGATCACCTTGCGCGCTGCGGCGTCAACAGCTTCACAGGGAGCTCCTACTTTGGCTGCGGCGAAACCAGCGTCCTGGGCTTTGCGCTCCAAATTCCAAATCTCACGCTGTCGATCAGTCGGTTTCCCAAACACAAATGTGCGGGTGATATCAGATTGGTAACCTTCAACACTGCAGCCACCATCCATCAGGACCACATCGCCTTCTTTCAACTTCTGCGGCGTACTGCTTCCGTGAGGGAATGCTGTGTATTTGCCAAAACTACAAAAGACGCCGCCGCTAACTCCTAACGCTCTGAATGCAGCACTGCAGTTGCCTGAGAACTCATCCTGAGTCATGCCTTCGCGCATATTATCGTGAGTGGCTTTGTACGCAACTATTGTGATGTCATTCGCACGCTGCATTAAGGCAAGTTCAGCGGGAGATTTGAACATACGGCAACCTGCTGTAATCGGATCCGCGCTCACGTACTGGAGCGCAGGCGCTGCTTTGCGGATCCCGTCGAAAAGAAAGAACCGGACGCGTTCCTCCATTCCTATTCGTCCACTGCGAACTCCGCGATCACGAAAAATCTCGGCTACTCTCCGGTATGGACTTTCATCTTCTTCCCACGTACGGATGTCATCGCCGATTTTGATTAGCTCGCGCGCGCGCTCCTCCTCAAATTTTGGGCAAACCCAGGCAATCTCCCCTCGTGCAGGAATCACGAGGCCGAACATCCGCTCACTCAAACCCCAACGCATGCCAGTGAAATAGAACATGCTCGAGCCCGGTTCAAGATAGATCGCCGAGATCCGATTGTCTTTCATTAGTCGGCGGGCCCTCTCCAGGCGAGCTTTGCGTTCGTCCAGGGTTATTGGTGCGATTCCTTCGGTCATTCGGCGCAACGCGCGAATTGATTGGGGAATCTCGCGTTGCTGAGACGGTCCCGGCTCGGGCGTATCGCCGCGCACAATAGTTCCGCCCAGTAACGCTGACCCTGCTAGCCCGGCTGACAACCGTAGGAAGTCTCTTCGATCAGTGCACATAATTGTTCCCTAAGATCCTTTGCTTTTAGTTTACTTGCAGTGGGACGTTTATTACTTGGGAATCACATGCTACACGAGCGA
>DASSCG010000561.1:0-3734 GCA_035697925.1 Pyrinomonadaceae bacterium | reverse complement strand
ATTTATGTCAGGATTGTTCTTATAAACAACACACTTAGTCCGCCAGGCGGACGGACGATAATAGCCCATCACTTTGAGTGCTGGGCTAAAACACACAACCTCACCAGTCCGTGGAACGGACGGCTGATAAAAACGGAGGCTCCTCACCATGTCTCACTCATACGTTAGTAACCTCATGCACTGCACCTTTAGCACAAAAGACCGGTACCCGATGATCGATTCCCAACTGGAATCGCAACTATGGGTACATTGGAGGCATCGCAAGACGAAACCGAATGAAAGCACTTGCTATAGGAGGTACCTTCGATCATCTTCATGCGCTGTTATCGCTGCCTTCAACGATGAGTTTTGCCAAAGCCGTTCAATTAATAAAAGGCGGATCCTCGAAATGGATGCATGACAGATTTCCACAGTACAGGAAATTCGAATGGCAGGAGGGGTACGGTGCATTTAGCGTTAGTGCCTCCCAAGTAAAAAGGACAATTGCGTATATCGAGAACCAAAAGGCTCATCATCGCAAGCGCTCATTCCAGGAGGAGTTCATCAAACTCCTCGACAAGCATCGCATTGAATACGACTTGCGTTACGTCTTCCGTTAGGAATCAGCCGTCCGCTTCACGGACTAATTGAATGATTTGAAGACTACCCAGCACTCAAGTGCTGGGCAATTAGCAGTCGTCCGCTCCGCGGACTGTTTAACTTCGACCGAGACGGAGGAATCGATGATAATCGACCCAACCATTGTGTTGATTCCAACAACTCCTGTGGCGAAGGACGGGCCATTCATTGCTGGCATCGTCGCTTGCACAATCGACCCTTCCACGCTAGCGTACAGGGTTCCTTTTCACGCTGTTTTTGAGGTATTCATTTCGAATTCATGAGCACTGAACCAAACAAAGTTATCTATTCAATGATCGGTGTCAGCAAGTTCTACGACAAGAAGGCCGTTCTAAAGGACATCTACCTTTCATACTTTTATGGCGCCAAAATTGGCGTGATTGGTCTCAACGGATCGGGAAAATCGTCGCTGTTGCGAATTCTCGCCGGCGTGGACAAGGATTTTAACGGCCAGACTGTGATCTCTCCGGGCTTCACCGTCGGATATCTTGAGCAAGAGCCTTTGATCGATGACTCTCGCACCGTGCGCGAAGTGGTGGAGGAAGCGGTTAAGGAAACTGTAGACCTGCTGCAAGAGTTCGAAGAGATTAACGCAAAGTTCGGAGAGGAGATGTCGGACGATGAAATGTCCGCGCTCCTGGAAAGACAAGGGCAGGTTCAAGAAAAGCTCGACGCGCAAGACGCCTGGGATCTGGATTCGCGTTTGGAGATGGCCATGGACGCACTCCGCTGTCCCCCGCCAGAGACTCCCGTGAAAGTGCTATCAGGCGGCGAACGTCGGCGAGTTGCACTCTGCCGTTTGCTCCTGCAGAAACCAGATATTCTGCTGTTGGATGAACCGACTAACCACCTTGATGCTGAGTCTGTCGCCTGGCTCGAACATCATCTTCAAAACTATCCCGGAACGATTATCGCGGTAACTCACGACCGATATTTTTTGGATAACGTTGCGGGTTGGATCCTGGAACTTGATCGGGGCCAGGGCATTCCCTGGAAAGGCAATTACACTTCCTGGCTTGAACAGAAACAAGAACGTCTGCGCCGTGAAGAAAAGTCTGAGAGTGAGAGACAAAAGACGTTGCAACGCGAACTTGAGTGGATTCGAATGTCGCCCAAGGCGCGCCATGCCAAGGGAAAGGCACGCATTAATGCGTACGAGTCTATGCTGCAACAGGAATCTGAAAAGCGACGTGAGGATCTTGAAATTCATATTCCTCCAGGCCCTCGTCTGGGCAACGTCGTAATCGAAGCAGAAGGACTGAGCAAAGGTTACGGCGATCATTTGCTGGTTGACGATATGAAGTTCGCACTGCCACCGGGCGGGATTGTAGGCGTGATCGGCCCAAACGGCGCCGGCAAGACTACACTGTTTCGGATGATCACGGGACAGGAAGAACCCGACAAAGGCGCAATCAAGATTGGGGAAACCGTGACTTTGGCGTATGTAGACCAGAGTCGAAAGCTCGATCCTGAGAAATCGATTTGGGAAGAGATCAGCGGCGGGACGGACTTACTAAAACTGGGCAATCGTGAGGTCAACTCCCGAGCCTACGTGGGACGATTTAATTTTTCGGGGTCTGATCAACAAAAGAAGGTGGGGATGTTATCGGGCGGCGAACGAAACCGTGTTCACCTGGCAAAGATGCTGAAAGAGGGAGCGAATGTTTTGCTTCTGGACGAGCCCACGAACGACCTGGATGTCAATACACTCCGCGCTTTGGAAGAGGCGTTGGAGAATTTCGCCGGCTGCGCGGTGGTAATCTCGCATGACAGGTGGTTTCTGGATCGAATCGCCACACACATGCTCGCCTTTGAAGGGGACAGCAAAGTCGTTTGGTTCGAAGGAAACTACTCCGAGTACGAGGCTGACAGAAAGGCGCGCCTCGGAGCAGCCGCAGAACAACCGCATCGGATAAAGTACCGGCAGTTAACGCGAGGATAATCTGGTGGGCTGCGCAGATCACTATCCGCAGATTACACAGATTACTAACACGCAGTAGCGAAAGAGATGGACGCTGTCGGCTTGGTCGCTGACGCTTAGGTTCTCTAACCGTTTTTGTCGATTCCGAAATCTGCGTAATCTGCGGATAGTTCGCTACGATTGCGTAATCTGCGGATAGTTCCCTGCGATGGCTAAGCCTCAACACCCGACTCGAAATAACGCCTCACTTTCTGGTCCCACCGATTTCAAATCGATCCTGCTCGCGAAAACAAATCGGGGGCTGTTGTTAGACATCGTCGTGTTCGTATCAAATGTTTTCTTGATGCATTTGCTGACGCGGCAATTCCTCGATCTCATCCGCCAAGCCACCGCCGGCGACGAAGTCGCCCAATTTGCGCTCGCCTTTGCCAGTTTAGGAATGTGGGTGCTGCCTGCTGCGGGGGCGGTTATGAAACGTTGGCACTTCCATCGCCGCCAGCAAGCGTTCGGAAAAGTTTCAGAATTACCCGAGACGACGTTGGCAGGGTGTTTCTTCAATCCCATTTTCTATTTTTGTTTGAACCTGGTTATTACCTCGGTAATTCTGACGGCATTTGGCCAATTGTTATTCGGAGATGCGCTATTAAAGAATGGAGCGGTCTTCGTTCCGCTAGTCATCCTTGGCTTTATTTTTACCTGTGTACAGACCTACCTGATCTATCGCTACTTCTGGCCACCCAAGAAAGAGCCCACTTCTGCCTTCCTGCTTTCACCTCGCAGCGAACTTCTGGGCGATATCTGCTTATTCCTGAATATGATCTTGTTCCAAATTGTGTGGAACACGTTGACGTTCGCGGGACTGGGTCCGCCTTCAAGTTTCCTGGAGTTTGCTGGGCGACTATTTTTGCTTTGCTTTATCGCTTTGCTGATTTACTTTCCACCGCGAATGTTCTACCTCGCCGAAGACATCCACCGTCCACGGACGTGGCTCACGATGCTCCTCGCAAACTCACCTGTCATCTTACGAGTGCTATTCGGAGCAGGCTCCAGCTCATAACGAGCTGATCTGAATGTCGTAAAAGTTTACAGAATCCATCCTGTAAATTCTGTTCCTGTTTAGGCTTTATGATCTCAGAACTTGGACAGGATTTACAGAATCTACAAGATTCAAATACTCTCGAGTGTCAGAACCTCT
>DASSCG010000560.1:0-5756 GCA_035697925.1 Pyrinomonadaceae bacterium | reverse complement strand
CCGAGGCTCCGCCACTTCGGTGGGAATCCACGAGTGCGCCGAACGCAAAGTTTTAAATGCTCTAAGCGTCATAACAATAGTAGTTGCAAATACCAGCGCGCCGCAGGCCACGTGGGCAACGGTAATCCCTATCATCGGATGTAATGGCTGGGGGTCGTCTGGAGATCTTAATCGAGTCAGGTAAGCTGCTACGCCAAGTATTAACTGCAGCCCAACGAGCGCTAGTGCGATGGTCGCGGGTCTGGTCAGGAAGGTTACGTCAGGGTGGCGACGAAGAATCATGAAACTCGCGCTGGCTAGAATCACGGCCACCGCGATGGCGCCACCGATGTGCGCTACCAACAGCTCAGTCGGTAAATGTTTATCCCAGGTTGCGGAATGCCGCAGCGTCGCGCCGAGTACAAGCTGGATCAATATCGTAGCCGCCGCCGCAGCGCAGACGTAGCGGACCGGCAGAGTTCCCTTCTCGTCGATGGAGAGATTGGTTTCAAACCAGCTTCGTGAAGTAAAAACTGCGAGGGCGACTGTAGTGCAGAAAAAGAGCTGTGCCAGCGTGGCGTGGGCTGATGAAACCGCCAACGGCAACATGAGTTTTACCGTGAGCCCGCCCAGAAGCCCTTGAACGATTACGCCCAATAATGCGAGTAAACCCAAACGGCGCACCCAACGTCTGGGTTCTTTCCAAAAGAGAAAAATAACCAGGCCAATAGTCAGCAAACCTACGGTGGTTGCAACCATTCGGTGACCATGTTCCCAGAACAGGTTTCCGACCATCGCCGGAAAGAACTGTCCGTTAGAAAGCGGCCAGTCTTCCGTGGCCAATCCAGCGTCGTTACTCGTGACGAGTGCGCCGGCAATAATTAGAAAGAACGTCGCTCCCGCCACGAGCAAAGAAAACCAATGTAGTCCTTTGTTCACGTTTTGAAGTTCTAATTCATCTTCCAAGATGCTGTTTCCGATTTCCAATTGCCAATTGCCGATTTGTCAGAGGGCAACCCAAACCTATCAACCTTCTGAAAATCGGCAATCGGCAATCGGCAATGGGCAATACCTCAGTGTCGACCGAGCATTGGGAATTCTAGCGCCGGCATCATCTGCAGACCACCTGCTTGTGATGAAGCAGTTGCTTCGCCAAAGGAGAAGTCGGCCTTCCCGCTGCCATTGGCAGGCACCGTTACTTGCATCGTCTTTTCAGTGCCGTTTGGGCCACCTTTTTCAAACCATGCTGCAACGGTGTAAGTTCCGGGCGGCACTCCCTTGATCGTAAAAGTCCCATCTTCAGCACTTACTGCGTAGAACGGATGCCTTAGCACGCCAATATACGACTTCATCCAGGGGTGCTGATTACACTTAACAGGAATCAAAACCTCAGCACGTGCGAAAGTCTTCTCGATTGGAGGCGCGCCGTTGGGCTGCGTCTGGTTCCATTCGGGATTGCTCTTCGGTGTCGGATGGATGTTGTGCTGAGTCGGATCGCTGTTAGTAATCCTGAGCTTTTGATTGGCTTGCAAGCCGAGCACGTGCGGGACGTAATGGCAGCCCTTTTGATCAAGCGTTACAGCCTCTGTCGGAGTGGGAAAGTTAATCGCCGTTATCTTGGTCCCATCGGCAAGTGCCCCATCCTTAATGTAAATAAAAGCGTTTGCGAGCTTACCATCCTTAACCACGGTGTCTTCCGTCACGAGGTTAGGGTTACTCTGCCCGCAGACAGGATCGGCTGACGAGTCGATCTTTTTTGGCGCCGGTGCGGTTCCGGTATATGCGATGGCTCCAGTGACCGTTCCTTCATCGCCTTTGCTTGTATACGCCGTCCCGGTCGACGCGGTTGAGTTGGTATCGGGTGCGGCATCATTTGTGGCCGGCTTGCTGCACGACGAGCCCACAAACGCCAGCGAAAAAATAATGGTCAGGACAAACCAGACCCTCATCTGCTTAAACATGATCAGATCCTCCAAATTAAGATAACTTTCGGATGTAACTCTAGCACGGTGCTTGTCAGAAGTAGACCCGCGAAGTGCATCAAACATTACATTCCAGGAGCACGCGAAGCTCGCGATGATACACGAGCAACTGTTGGGACGCGCTTATTCTTGCGAGCTCTCTTCGCCAGAGAGTCATTGCTTTTTTTGCGTAATCTTCCTTGCGTCGCAGCGTTCGAGCTGGCCGCTGCGGGTTGCACCGGAGAAGTGGCCAGCAGCCTCCTCTGTTCTTCCGGAGTCAATAACAACATATACCGAACCAGCAAGTCAGCATGATCATGCTGATACGCGTTCGCACTCGCTGGCGGGTTCGGTAAATTGATTACCCAGCGGTCCCCTTCTTTCCTGAACAATCCACTGGGCATAGCAGTACCTGGACTGATCTGAGCAGGATCGAGCAGCCAGCGGAACGTCCAGTCACGCTTGAGACGTTCGCCGGCCAGCAGGAAATTGGGTGCTATCGCTTTTTCGTCGTGTGTTGGATCACCAGTGATATGACACTTCAAGCACGGAGTGCCTGATGTAAACATCTGTCGAGCCACCAATTTCTCTTGCTCAGTTAGAGGTTGCAAAGGTTCTTTAATATAAGGCTCTTGCTGACCGGAGAGAGCCATAAAGAATCTCACCAGCGTCTGCAGCTCGTTGGGTGAGAAATTGAATGTCGGCATGCGCGCCTTCAGATAGGGGCGCACGCCATTCCGATCGAGGCCAGGTTGAGCTTTCAACCGTCCCGCGTTCTGCGATTGGGTTCCGTTCTGAGCTTCTCCGTTAGGCTGGTTATTCCCGTTACCCGTTACTGAACTTCCCTGCTGGGGAGTCGGACTTGCAGAGGGCACAGCTGGTCCCTTCTGATCACTTAGAGATGGATCATGTAGAAAGCGTAGCAACCAATTTGGGTCAACGCGGGCGCCTTCGCTGGTTAAACGGGGCGGCAACAGATCCTTTCCTTCGGGAGTTTGGTACACCGGAACATCCATCAAAACGGATCGCTGTCCAACCTGAATTTGATGGCATCCCATACAGTTGTATTTCTTGATCACCCACCAACCATTCTGTACATCTTGCCGACGCTGATCTTGCGGTGTGTAAAAGAGAGACTCCGGAACGTTTGAGCCTTCGGCTCCGACGCTGCCCAACAGAAATGTGGTGAGAGCATTTCGCCACTCAGGCGTGAGATAGGGCTTGGGCATTCGCAAGCGGTCTTTGGGATCTTTTTCCTTACCCTGGTCATAAATAGAAGGTTCGGCCAGCTTGTGCTCAAAGAAACCTTTATGGTTGTACCAGGGCTTTTCCGAGTGCTCGCCGTGTAATTTGAGTGGATCGTGTCCCTTCTCCGCATCGTGTGTAAGAAGGGCAAAATCCAGCCTCTCAATAGGAGTAGCACCTTCAACTGTTAGTTCCTTGCCAATCCGCTGTTCATCTTCGAACCCTTTAATCTCATGGCAACTTGCGCAGCCATACTGCTTGATGAGAGCGTGCCCCTTCTCTTTCAAACTCGGGTCATCCATAAAGGAGGCATCCGGGTATGAAGGAGGTGAAGAAAGCGAGAACAAGTAAGTGGCGATATCTCGAGCATCACGGTCCGATAACCGGAAGTTCGGCATTACCGTCATATTTTGAACCTGCAGCTCCGTCCCATCATTTGGGCAGCGCGAATTCAACTCCGTATCAAACACAAAAGGCTTGTTGTTCTTACTGTAATCGTCAGCAGTGAGATCACGTTTTTCTTTTGGACAGTAAGGAGCCCACCGCTCACGGGGGTTGTGAATCCAACGCACGATGTATTCGAAGTTCGCCTTCTCACCAACGCGCTGCAGATTTGCAGCAAACGTCCCCCCTATTTGGCTATCCTGCTCACCTATCGCATGGCAGCCAAGGCAACCTCTGGTTTCGAATAATTCCTTACCGTGTGCCGAGTCGCCCCGCGCTTGATCAGGCGCCTTTCCAGCAAAGCTCTCCTGCCACAGGTAAGCAGAGATGGCCTTGATCTGCTCTTCACCATCCTGATCAACGCCGAACCTCCAAAATGTTGGCATCTTCGTTCCCGGTCGGAAGCCCTGCGGATCTTTGAGCCAGACCGGAACCCATTCCTTGCGCAGCTTAAGGCGAATATCTTTCAGGTTCGGACCAATCTTCTTTTGATCCTGCATTAAGTATTTCGATTGCAGGTTCAATTGATCGATGCGCGCGGCCAGCAAACTATTTGAAACGCGCAAAGATTCCGCATGGGCCAACAATCGTTGCGCTTCGGTGTCGTCGGCCGCCTGATTTGCGGCCTCAGTATCTTCGCGTATCTGCTTATCGTTGCTGAGGATCTGTTCTTCAAGTTGGGAGGTGCTTTGGCGCGTGCCCGATAGCGCGTCCGTTTCGCGGTCAAAACCCTCATACCGGTGGCAACCGACGCAACCACGTTCATAGAAGAGGTCCCGGCCCAGGTTCAAAGTCTCAGCGCCCTGGGTCACACGATCTCTGGCGTGACACTGCTGGCACCCGGCCTCGATGTTTTCACGTTCAAACAATGGCCACAGCCAATACTTGTGCCGGCCGTGCCCCTTAACGTCGCTGGTGGTGGCGCGGCCATTACCCCAGTGACAGCCTGAGCATCCGAACCGATCAGGATTGTGGATCTGGAGAAGTTCGCGGTTGGGATGACTGACGAAAGCGCGAGCCAAACTGTCCGGCTTCTTGCCAGGACCATCCGGCGCCAGGTCCTCCGGCTTGATATCGAGCGGTTCACGAATCCCAACGTGGCACACTTCACAACGGTCAACTATGTTGGACTCGTTCGCGCTGATCTGGTGACCGAGGATCGAGTAATCGAAGTTGTCCATCTTGCGGATCAGCCCGTCGATCTGCCCTGGTCCCAACCCGATCATGTTATGTCGTAGATAATCATCCCGCTTCTTTGCGAGTTCGGTCGGCTCTTTCAGCAGCTCAGCCTTTCGACCCAGTAAGTTTGCTTTTTCGTCTCTGAGGTCGTTGTAAAGCTTTTCGAGTTGCGCGTAATTCATTTTCTGCGCAACGACTTTGTCAGAGCCGTCAGCCGCCGGTAATTCAACCTCCACCACTTCCTCGCGTTTCTCGTCTGCCTCTTTCCGATATTTATCTTTGGCGGAGCCATGGGCAGTCTCAATGTTGTAATTGATGACCGTGAGGCGGCCCCTTTGGTTCTGGAAGGGATCGGTTACCGCATCCAATTGCTTCTGGATCTGGACAACCTTCTTATCAATTTCTGCCGTTTCGGGTTTTACTTGCTCTTGGGCGGCCTTTGCTTCGGCGTCCAGAGTTTGATATTCGGCGGTTTCCTTAAGTTCAGCTTCCGTTTTTCCTGCCTGAGGTTTGATGCTCCTTAGGTATCTCGTGTAGCGGCTGACAAACTCTTGTTGAATACCTTTCCAGGGACGCTGGCCGAAACTCTCATCCCAAAGCGCCCAAATTAGAGAGCCGGTGAGTAGTAGTGCGGAGAGCAATAGAATTCCACTCGTTGAACGGCTCACGATGGGATCGTGAGCCGGGACGGTAGAATCTTTTTTGACCAACGATTCGCTGGCTTCAGGAGAGTCGGCCACTAAGGATCATTTCCTCCGCAAGAATGTCGGACACTCAGATGTTGAACCAGGGCGTGACCCAGACATACTTAATAGTCAACGCCAACCGCAAGATAAGTTTCACTGGCATTGCCAGTAGCACACTGATAGCAAAAAACTGGAAAGTCACGTACTGCAGAATACTGGTTCGCTCGAGAAGCTTTTGCTCAAACGGATCGCGCGGGAACAA
>DASSCG010000559.1:0-4050 GCA_035697925.1 Pyrinomonadaceae bacterium | reverse complement strand
ATTGCTCCGGCCTTGGGATCGCGGTTCTCCCAATCTTCACGCCAAATGGCAAGGGTAGTGCGCGCTCCCTCCTCTGAAAGAAAGAGTGCGGCTTCCGCGGCGCTGTTCCCACCTCCAACCACCAGGGCGTCCTTGCGAACGTAACGATAAGGCTCAACGAATGTGTGATACACCTTTTCGAGGGCTTCACCGGGAATATTGAGGCGCCGCGGGTGGGCCATAGCGCCAATGGCAAACAACACACAAGCTGCTTTGTATTCGCCGCGAGTGGTGTGAATGAAAAATCCGCGCGGCTCCATCCGCGTGATGTCTGTCACTTCCTCATCCGTGTTGATTTTAAGATCATGATCCAAAACGAAGTGGATGTAATGGGAAAGAAGCTCTTCGCGAGTTGGCTTCTCTCGTACTGGTTTCAGGGTGCCCTCGCGCATTTCAAGCTCATTAACTGTCGAGAAGAGTGTGCGACCGACTGGGTAATTGCGGATCGTATCGGCGATCGTTCCTTTCTCAATGACCAGATAGTTCAAACATTCCGCTGCGGCGGTATCAGCAGCGGAGAGCCCGGCTGGGCCGGCGCCAATAATAATGAGGTCGAAATCTTTGCTCATCTATCAGATTTCCTGGTTCAGAATTCAAGCTCTAGCTTGTTCATTGCTACGCGAGCAAGCCGAAGCTTGAGACTCTGAACTTTTGGAATTATTGTCGCGTCAAAGAGATTCTATAAGGAGCTCTCCTCGAACAACCAACACTGACGGTCCGCCGACTCGAACTTGTTCGACGGCTCCGGTTTTTCCCTTGACCTGAAGATTGATTCGGCTAGGTCTATGGATGAAATCCCCCTGCTCAAGCACGAATGAAAAACTCCCATCAACCGGTTCAACTCCAGCGGCGTCGTAATGAACAAGATAAGCTCCTAAGGCTCCGGCTGCGCTACCCGTAGCAGGGTCTTCCGGTATATTGTCAGCGGGAGCAAACATGCGAAGATGACCACGCGCATTACCTACCTCAATAGTCTCCCGCGTGAACGCGCAGCAACCCGTAGCTTTCAAGCCAGTGTAGATATCTGCAAGCAAGGCGGCATTGACACGACAATTCTTCAGGTCCGCTAAGGCTCGTACAGGCACAGCCAGGAAAGGCATGCCGGTTGAGATCAATTGAATAGGAAGAGTCTCGTCCAGATCCTCATGCGCCAGACCTATGGCCCGCGCAATGTCCGCCTGTTCGTGAGAGTCTTCAATTACGCTCCCCATTATTGGTTTACCTTGAGTCATCACAACTTGAACCGGCTGCTTGTCCTTGAACTCAATATCCACCGGAAGGATCCCAATGCCAATCTCGTGCAGGATCCGGGTCCAACCAGTTCCCGTATCAGGCAAGGGAACCACACCTTCGCGAGCCAACGCGTTCCAGGTACCTACAACTGGGTGCCCTGCAAAGGGAATCTCGCGGGTTGGAGTAAAGATTCGCAGACGGCGAAGGACCTTTTGGGAATCGTTATCAAGTCTGTCTTTGTCACCGGCAGATGACTTCTGAACCGATCCAGTGTTTGTTGGTTCCGGCTTAAGCACGAAAACAGTTTCGGATAAATTCATCTCACGCGAAATTTTTAACATCTGCTCGCTGGTCAAACCCTCAGCTTCAGGAAACACGGCCAGTGGATTCCCACCGAACGCACGATCGGTAAAAACGTCGAGTTGTAAAAAATGATAAGTCGTCATGGTTAACGTAGTGCTCTCCGGGTTAGATATGTTTCGACTCCATCATCGCGGCGGCGAGTGTGACGGTCAAGTAAGGAGCCTTTGTCCAAGGCGAGAATTGATTGACAACTTGCGAGGGGCAGTATTATAAGCAGCACGTTTCAAGAGGCTTTCGTTCACTAGCGCGCTTCACCAAAGCTACTTAGTTAACGGCTTTGATCCCCATCGCCTCACGCGCTGGTCGCAAGCGGTGGGCTGAGAGAGTGTTGATCGTCTGTGGCCTAGGGTTCTATCTCGCGGAACCCGCTCAACTGGAAGCTGTTCCTTAACCAGAGAAAAACTCTACCTATACTCACCCGCGGCCGTGGGAGGCCTCGTGATAAATCTCGACACACTAGACACCGTAATTGCCATAGTAATCGTCCTCCTCGTCTTGAGTCTGATCGTTCAGGCGATTCAGTCGTTTATCAAAAAGCTGTTCAAGATTAAGTCAGGAACGATCCTCACTTCACTTGAAGATCTGTTTACCTATATCGACATCTCTTCAACAGGTAAGACGCCAAAGGAGTTAGTTGCCGAGATTACCGGGGAGCTGAAGAAACTTGGTCGGGTGTCATTTCGTGGGAATCTGATGATCGACTCCATCGCTCGCGATGACCTGCTCCGAATCCTACAGCGGCTCGGATATGTAAACCTGCTACCAGATGTCAGGGTGTGGTTTGAGACGGTGATGCAGAGCTTTGAAGAGCGTTACACGCGCCATATGAAATCAGTGGCGGTGTGCATCAGTGTCGTAGTGGTGGTCTACTTGAATGCGAACTTCTTCAGAATTTATCGTGACTTCTCGAGGGCAAGTATTGAGCAAAAGGCAATGATTGCCAGCGCGGGAGAGAATTTGCTAATCACCCTGAAGGCTGAACGCGCGCAAAAGGAAGCGAGTGAGGAAAACGGGTCACCAGCGCCCACTCCATCGGCTTCACCGCAAGGTGCAGCGTCTCCATCACCGCAACCTGGATCAACCAAGGAAGAAATCGACGCAGAACGACGCGCTATTGTCAGTTACCTGGAAGATTACAAGTCACTGGGTCTCTCTCCTCTCACTTTGGACCAAACCTTCAACTGGTTCCATAGCCTTTCTGGCAAGACCATGCTTAGAAATGAGCATGGTGTGCCAGTTAACAAATCGAATTTGCCCATCTATGACGACTGTGTACAAGTTGATAAGGATGGAAATCCCGTTCTCGACAGCGAGGGCAAACCACGCGATTGCGAAAGTGTCTTGCGGCCGATGACCTGGGCGGAATGGCGCGCTAGTCGCCGGCAGGACTTAAGCGGATTGCTTGGTTGGGGAGTGATGGCCCTGTTGCTGAGCGTCGGTGCTCCTTTCTGGCAAGACGCGCTTGAATCGCTTTTCGGGATCAAGAACCTCTTGCGAAAGAAATCAGACACCAAGAACGTCGAGGAAGAAACAGGCGGTCAACCCAAGCCCTAAACGCGAATCAAAGCTTTGCTCTCAGAGAAGGAGGAAACTGGATGAACACCGCGTCACAAAACAGGTTGAAAAAGGTTCACCCTGAACTGGCTAGAAGAGTAACCCTTCTCATTCAGGCACTTGCCGAGAAGGGACTGACAGTTGAAGTAGTGCAGGGACTTCGAACCTTTGCAGAGCAGGACGAGCTTTACAAACAGGGTCGTTCCAAACCTGGTCAAATTGTAACGAAAGCAAAGGGTGGACAGTCGAATCACAATTACGGTTTGGCAGTTGATCTTTGCCCGTTTGTGGATGGCAAGCCGCAATGGTCAGATAACGCTTCATTTGTTCGGATAGGAATTGAGGCAGCTAAACTCGGCTTAGAGTGGGGAGGAAGTTGGAAGAAGTTCATAGATAAGCCGCATGTGCAGCTACCGGGACTTACAGTGTCTCAATGTTTGGCCTTCTACAACAGGGGCGGCTTGGCCAACGTGTGGTCGAAAGTGCCACCGATTGCGTGAAAGAAATCGAAATAGTTGTGGCTACCAGGAAGAAAAGCAAAAAGGGCTCGGCAAAGAGAAAGAATCGTGCCCTGCTAAAAAAGCAGCTGGCCATGCCGGCTGGATTTCACGGTGACAATTCCAGCACTGCCACTCTCCGCGAGGTGGTTGATCCCAACGTTCCGACGAAGCAGTTATCAGAGTTAACTCTCGAACAGCGCGCTGAACTGGTGGCTGAACGTCTGGCGCTCCAACCAACAATCGAACTGGCTATGATCGGAGCCGGCATGATTGATAAGCAGCGGGCTATCACTGAGGTAAAAGGGAAGACAAAAGTTGGACGCCTCTTGATCGAGATTGAGCACCAGATGATTAGGAATCT
>DASSCG010000558.1:0-9914 GCA_035697925.1 Pyrinomonadaceae bacterium | reverse complement strand
GGTTTCATGTGTCTTTTCCGGCACCTGACACCTGGCACCCGACACCCTTTCACTGTCTCTGAAACTCTGGCGAACCCAGGATCAGACCGACGATTTTGCTTGCCGGATCTGCAATAGCAGCGTCAGCTCGCGCTAGCTGCTGTCGACGTCGACTCGACTGAACGTCATTCCTATTCGGGCCCATCAGACTATCTCTTTCATTAGCTGGTTCAACTGCACCTAGCTGAGACGGTGCACTGGTTTCCTGCTCTAGTTGCTTCAAAAGCGTCTCACGTGTTCTCGAGGAAATTTCGCCACCCACTATTAGGTGAAGAAAGCGATCCATGACACCAGTGCTGTCGACAGCCTGCCCGTTTGAGCCATCACCGACGAAACGCTTGAGATCGACGCGTGTGCCGGGAATGCGATTGCTCGCCAAGCTCAAACCAAAATTCAGACGTTCCAACAACCCTCCGCTATTGACCCAACTCTCCGCAGCATCTGAATAACCATTCGGCGTCTGGTAGAAATACAGCGGTTCGCCCATTCTGGCGATCCATTGGTGAAGTTGCGGGCCGCCATTGGTTTCTGCACCAAGTGTTCGAATGGAACTAATGGCCAACTCAAAAGGCCGCTTAACCTTTGCGCGATAGGCCACTGCCGAGTTGAACTCGGGCGAAAAGAAGATCGCCTTGAGTGTTTCGCGAATATCACCATCACTCTTTGTGAACTGAGCGGCAACGCGATCGACGAGTCCTGGTGGAGGACTGTCTTGCACAAAATAGCGCGTTAGTTTTGTGGCTATAAACTTTGCCGTTGAGGGATGTCGTGAAAGGATATCGAGTACCTTCAGCCCATCCTTCATTCCGCCTCCGGCGGGAATCTTCTGGCCAAGTACTATCTTCTCTCCGTCGTCGTGCATGCGAGCATTGAAGTAAAACTTGCCCGCATTCTCGCGTGCCCCCGCGCCCATCACAGCCAACGCCGCGCCGCCTCCGCGCGGAGCGAAGATGGTCCAGCCGGTGAAGCACCGAGCAACTTCCTGAACGTCCTTCTGGGTGTAACCACCATCGACGCCAAGGGTGTGCAGCTCCATTAGCTCGCGTGCGTAGTTTTCATTAATGCCTCGACGCTGCCTGGGTGCTTGCACCGGAGCCTGGTTATCACGTACCTGCCCAGTTCTCATTTTGGGATCGCGATCCATGATCCGTGCCTGTCGCTGCCTCCCCATTAAGAGACCCAAAATAGAATCGCCGCGGCCGCGTCTGAGATTTGGATTGTTGGATCTAGCAGAAGCGTTCGGACTGACACTCTGAAAGTTGTCGAGATAGAAAAGCATCGCCGGGCTTTGTGCCGTAGCCAAGAGCAAATCATAAAACTTGCCCATCGTGTTCGGGCGGATCGTATCTCGATCATAAGACGTCAGCAGCCAACGATCCGCGCCCTTCCCGGCAAAAACATTGAAGTGGTTGGTCCAAAAATCTACCAGGACTTCCTGCAGCTGCCTTTCACTGTAAACGGCCCGCAGGATGCGAGAGGCTTGTAGCTCAGCAATAATTCTTCGAGGTTCTTTCAATCCATTTTGCAAATAATAGTCGCGAATAATGCGACGGTACTCTGCATTGTTCTTTGCCGCTTCAGGATTTTCTTGACCGCCGTTTGGCTTTGTGCCGCTGTTGGGCATTTCATCCCTACCTGTTGGTGAACCGTCAACCGGTGTGACAGAAGGCTCTACAGACAACTTCTTACGGTTTTGTTGAGCGGTGACCAGTTCATCGGGTAGCTCGCCCCGTCGTTGCAACTGACGAATCAATTGACCGGGTTGAGGATACTTTGCATACAACTCCGCAGTGTCCATCGATAAGGTGGGAAGATCTCTCACTTTGTCTTCTGCGATTTCGTCAGAAATTTTCGCTGGATTCAGTTGTTGTTCGATGTAACGCTCAACTCCGATCGCCCTCACTCGCTCGACATCCCCAGGGCGGGCGCCGAAACCTAGACGGTTTAGCACATGCAGGATTCTTTGTTGTTCGCTCAGGCCGCTCTTCGCAGTCTTCTTTTGCAATGCTTCAGCATGAATCGGGAGCGGCGCGGCGAGCACCGCAGCCATGGACACCAGGGCTAATCCCCAGCGAGCGATCTGAAGAGTCGAATTAAAGCGTTGTCTGGAAATTTTCATATAGCACCTTTGTAATGGGAGCAGACACAGTTCTCCGTGATATTGAAGAAGAGCCCTGGCACAACTTTAGACGCGCCGAACAGGGTGACGGTCGAATAACCTGCTCAGTGAGACAAAAAAAGGACGATCCACGAAACCATACAAACCGGAGCTATTTCGTGCGTTTCGAGGGAATTCGTGGATCGTTTTACCGCCCGAGCTTGGCCACTTGTCTAAGGGCTCGGTGGTGCGGAAGTTGGCGGGCGACCAGTGGGAGTCGCTCTGCCTTGAGGGCGTGGAAAACTTACCGGACTGCGGTTCCCTTGCTTATCAACCGCGCGCACACCAAAGAAATAATTATCTTTCGAGAGTCCCTTCACTGTGAAGCTGGTGACCTTGCCAACCCAACGCGAGTTTGTCCAAGTGGGCGCAGTTGTGTCCCGCCACACTATTTCATAGCCGGCCAGATCAGGCTCACGGTTCGCATCCCACTTCAGGTCTGTGTCATTAGATAATCTGGCAGTGAGGATAAATACATTTCCGGGTCGTGCCGGCGCGAGGGCCAGCATGGCCAGATTCGCGGCATTGACTCGAGCCACGTTCGCGACGTAGGGATAGTCAACAAACTCTGGTAGATCTCCGAACTTGACGCCATTCTCAGTGCGCACATTCTGATGTTGGTGACGAAACTCCTCATTTGGCTCGGTAAAGCGCACGGCTTCAAAGCCCCGCTCCAAAAAGGGAATGTGGTCACCGCCGCGACCGTACCGATCCCGTCGATAGACCATCATGATTCTCATCTGCGGTACGTAGCGTTCCCCTACCTCTTTAATGAACCGGGCTAGCTGTCGAGAAGGTGAATCGTTCTCTCCGCCGACACTGCGCCGTATAGTTGCCTGGTCCGCACTTTCGTTGGACGGTACTCCTTCGGAAAACACTCGCAATGTGCGACGGTCCCGAACGCCATTTCCTCCGAGCGTGTTTCCAACGATGTCGTTAGTAAACATTCCCGCGATGTTTTTCTGCTTTTGTTTTGCCTGCTCGGCAAAGTAAGTGGAACCCAAAAGACTCTGCTCTTCTCCGGCAACGGCCATAAAAACTATCGTCGCATCAAACTTGTACTTCGCCATTACGCGCGCCATCTCGACGACTGCCGCCGTACCCGAAGCGTCATCGTTCGCTCCCGGAGCATCGCACGTTCCATCAGTTGGGCTGCCGCACATCGAATCATAGTGACCACTAACAACGTAGATCCGATTCTCAGATTCGGGCTGAGTGCCTTTCAAGGTGGCAACTACGTTAGTAATCATCGTAGGAGTGGGAATGCGCGCGGCCTTTGGTTGCTCGTAAGACTGTTTCTCGACAGTCATGCGTCCGCCCGAGTTTTCTGCCGCCTTAAGAAATTCACTGTAGAGCCAATCTCGAGCGGCGCCAATTCCGCGGTTAGGATCGTCCTGAGTGGAGAGTGTGTTGCGTGTGCCAAATGAGACCAGCTTCCGAATGATGCGCTCGATGTTACGCGCATCCATTTCCTGCACGATCACCGCAATGTCACGATTGCGCATGATGCGTTGACTGTTCGACCTCGATTGTTGGGCGATTACTAGCGGTGAAAAAATGCTGAGAACCAAACAACACCAAGAGGTTCGCGTTAGCAAACATGGGTGCATGCCGGCTAGCTTCATCAACTTTTGTCCTCGATAAATGAATTTACTGCGAACTACGCTCAGTCGGTTCACGATACACAGGCGAGAACGTGCGCGTTGTGTGTTCAGTAACGCTGGGAACGGGGTCAAAGCGGGGTGGTAGCTGTTGCGGGGGAATACCTTCGAAAGATTTTTTCCTTTTCTGATGAGATGGAGCTGTTCGTTGCACACCTAACATCTTTGACCAGAATCGGATCAGTAACGCTGAGCACCCGAATAGCGTGATCATCCCGAAGAGAAGCATCCAGGTTAGTGCTGCCGGATGGACGTGCATCTCAGCCAATCGCGTGATACTGCTAAAGATGATCCCAAGACCGACTGTGATAGTTAAACCTATGACTATCGTCGGAGCCGTTAAACTAATTGGCACGGTGGTTATAGCGGGCAGGTTGTTCTGTGGCAATGACAGGTTTGCGCCGCACCTATTGCAGTATTTCAGTTCGACGGTTATTTCGTTACCACAGGTGGGACAATACATTGACACCTCCAAACAGAGTACGGTGCTTCGGAGTAAGGAGTTCGAAAAGATCCGGATTCCCTTTTACGAAGAATGGTTGAGTTGCAGCGGACGTTGGCGAATCCGACTTTTCAAGGCGTGACATTACCATCAATTACGATAAACCGCACGATCAGGAATTCGTGATGGATAGTTAAGTTAACCGCCTCTAACTCTCAGGCTATCGAATTCGGTAGGCTCTGCCTTTCCATACCACAACCACTTCACCGGAAAGTTGAGCCGCGATTGTCCGAATGCCTGGCTCATCTGCGGTGAGAGCGCGGAACTGTTCCGAGTCTCTGGCGATGGTAGTTGTCGGCGACGATGATTGATAAGCAGTATCGATCCAAACGCCCCCTTGCCTCCTGAACTGCCGCCCGGATACCGTGCGCGTGTCTGATTCTTCGTCCGCCTTCGCACCTGCCGCTTTGGAAGGTCTTGTTTGGGCCTTGCGAAGTTTACCCTCGCTCTGGCCTGCTAAAGAGCCCACCCCAGCAGCAGGTGCCGCCGCGACCTGGTTCTGATTATCATCCCGTCTTCGAGCTACCTCACGCTGCTGCGGCTCGTTTCTTTTTTCAGCTTCCTCTTTTTGACGCATTACTTCTGTTTGCGCTTCCATGGGTGTCGATTGCGTTTTCGGAGGCGGTGGGGCAGCTGGTTCCGGAGAGAAGGCATTTAGATCTTCTGCAGCTTTTTTCGCAGCGACGTCTTTGTCAGAATTGGCACTCACCGCATCCGCGGGCGTTGCCTTGGAAGAATCAGTAGGGTTAGCCGCTGCCTCGTCGCGACCTTTTCCGGCGGCGCGTCCAGACTCTGGGGAGCGCGAATCGTTGATAGCAGGCGTGGAGTTCTGGGCGTCCTGAAGTTCTCCTGTCGACTTTGTAGACTCTGCTACGACACTCGGAGTCGCGGGCGTGTTCACCGGTTGATTCGCCTGCTGATTCTGCGCAACGAAGTCTGTCTGCCGCGATTGAAATAATGCAACCCAACCCACCACTACAAATATGACGACAGCCAGCGCGGGCACCACGTATCGCAAAAGACCTGGCGAAAACAACGCGCCCAATCTTTCGAGTAAGCCTACTGACCGATCCGGCAAAACGAGGGGTTCTGTGAAGCGGTGTCCTGTGGCGGCGGTCAACTCTGAAACTATCTTCCGACAGCTCGGACAATCAGCGAGGTGAGAAGTGTACCGCGCGCGTGTGGCTGGCGGTAAAGCTTGTTCGGCATATGAGCTTAACTCATCAACGTCCAGATGCGCTTCCGAATGACTCTCTGACGCAGTCGGACGCAAACGTTCGCGTTGCGCCAGACTACGCAAAAGAAGATCAATTTCGTTGTTTTCAGTCTTATTCATCCAATGCCTTTACTAATTGGCCACCTTTAGAACGCCCACTGCACTCTTCACTTGCGGCTCGTTACGAGACTAATCAGGACTCTAACCGTTTATGGGCCTTTGATTTTGGATTTCCCAACATTTGGCCCTCCGGCGAGCAGCGGCTCAAGGTCAGTCTCCAGATTTAAAGCCACCTGTCCAAAAGCGCTTGCTGTTTCCGCTTTTGACCAGCCCAACTCCGATATCAAGATACTCTCCACGCGATCTCGCAACTCACCGTGAATTCTCGTTAGTCGCCTGCTAGCGGTTGCTTCGTGTACGCCCAAAACGCTGCCCGCTTCCCGCAGCCGCAGACCGTCAAAATAGTAGAGCTTCACCAGCAGTCTATCTTCGTCAGACAGTTCTTTCATCGAACGCTCGAGCGCCCTTTGCATTTCCGCACCAGCCAACTTGTCAGAGATCGCATCCTCTGGATTCAGCGTAGCACTGGCCATAAAAACTTCCTGACCATCGTCACTACCTTGAGCCAGGCGATCAAACTCAGCGTCGTCCTCGGTTTGAACTGTACGAGATTGCTTCCGATGATGATCGATTGCCAGCTGGGCAACTACCGCTCGGAGCCACCCTGCCAACGAACCGCGCCCGGAATAGTAAGCGAGTTTACTTGCGCGCTTTCCGTCATCACGGACCCGCAATCCATACAGCTCGGCCCAGATGGACTGAGCCAGATCCTGCGCTCCGTCCTCGTTGGAGCTGGCCGAGCGAGCTGCGGAGCGCACGGTGCTGGTGAACCGCTCGACGAGATCACTCCAGGCACTCTCATCACCTCGTTCACATGCCAATATCAAACACAAGTCATCCGCCTGAAGCTCGTCAATAAACTGGGCAACTGTTGCCTCCGACGCGTTTTCATCGTCCTTCAACAAGTACTTTTCGACAGCCGCTTTAATCCGCGAAACCAAAACATCAAGATCCACCGCTCGTGAATCGGTGGCCCGCGCAATCAATCGCTTTGCGCCGGCTGCAAGGAGACTTTGGTTTTGTTCGCTTCTTTCGCTCACAGGGGGATAACAAAAAGGATTTCAAGATCACTCAATGCTAACACGCCAGCATCTGGCTCGGTTCCTTGAATTCTTGGATGATTCTTTGGCCAGCACGTTTGCCGCTAGCTGAGTGGCAACGCGATCGACGCTACTTTGACACATAAAGACGCCTAAGTTAGATTCGATTGTACAGTCACGAAACCGTATATTTAAGCCACACTGGGTAGCGCGTGATCCAGGTCGGCTGAGGTTTTCTCTCTCAAATGCTGCGAGTTACAGAAATCTTCCACTCAATTCAGGGTGAGTCAACTCATGCCGGTCGCCCCTGTACTTTTGTACGTCTGACTGGTTGTCCGATGCGCTGCGTCTGGTGCGACAGCGAATACACATTTACCGGCGGCGACCATGTCTCAGTAGACGATATCTTAGCGAAAGTAAGGGCGACGGAATGCAGTCTGGTGGAAGTCACCGGAGGCGAACCGCTGGCACAGCCAGAAGCCTTTACCTTAATCAATAGGCTGTGCGACGAAGGGTACGAAGTATTGCTGGAAACCGGAGGCTATGTTTCAACGGAGAAGGTTGATTCGCGGGCCAAGATAATCCTCGATGTGAAGTGTCCGGGTTCTGGTGAGGAGGCACGCAACCATTGGCCCAATCTCGACCGCTTGCGTGCAGATAAAGACGAAGTCAAATTTGTGATTGCAAATCGCGATGACTGGGATTTCGCCCGGAATATCATCAAGCGCTTCGAATTGGAAAAGCGTGCTTTGGCAATTCTAATTTCTCCCGTCTGGAACAACCTTGACTTACAGGAGGTGGCCGGTTGGATAACCAACAGCCGTCTCAAGGTTCGAATGCAATTACAGATGCACAAATATATTTGGGGACCCGAAGCACGAGGTGTTTGATGGGAGGTCATAACGACGAGGCTTACGAATCGTTCGACTTCGGATCAGAAGCTACAGAGTCGGCGCTGGCGATTTGCCTGGTTTCAGGAGGGATGGATTCCTGCGTCACCGCTGCGATTGCCCGTGAAGAAAACGATGAGCTTGCTTTTCTCCACGTTTCGTACGGTCAACGCACAGAACTGCGCGAACGAAGTGCGTTCGAGGAGATAGCCGATTTTTACCAGGTGCGGCAGCGCTTGGCGGTATCTATTGAGCACCTTAGCAAGATCGGTGGCTCGTCGTTAACGGATTTTAAGATGCCAGTAACCGCGGCGGATCTCGCAAGAACAGATATACCTTCCAGCTACATTCCATTTAGAAACGCACACTTTTTATCTATCGCTACAAGTTGGGCCGAAGTGGTAAAGGCTCGGCGTATCTATATAGGAGCAGTCGCGGAGGATTCCTCAGGATATCCGGATTGCCGGCCTGAGTTTTATGCCGCATTTCAGCAAGCCATCGACACAGGGACAAAACCTCAGACCGTAATTGAGATTAGAACTCCGATAATTGCGCTCAGGAAAAGCGAAATAGTTCTCCGGGGCCAATCGCTCGACGCTCCTTTGCATCTGACCTGGTCTTGTTATCAGGCGTCAGAACGGGCCTGTGGGGCATGCGATTCGTGCGCTTTACGTTTGAGAGCATTTCGCGAGGCTGGCGTTCCTGACCCAATTCCGTATGCGCTTGACAGCCAGCGGTTTGCTTATTAAGTTAAGGTGCTTTTAGCCCTTAACTACAACTGATCTTAAGGTCGCTGCATCTTACGGGCTCTCTCCCGTGATGAAAGCTAATACAGGACGCTGCGTTTGGAGGAATGTCATGTTTCGTAAATTTTCCCTTGCAATCTTCGCGGTACTAGCGCTGGTCTCAACCACAGTCATTGTATCTGCTCAGACAGGCGAGCTACGCGGAAAAGTCGTCATGACTCAGGCCGATGGGACGAAGGCGCCGGCAAGTGAGGTGGTTATCGACGTTTTTCGTATCGATGTCTCCGGCAAATACAATACAAAGACTAATAAGAAAGGCGAGTTTGTTTTTGCAGGTTTGCCTCTCGTGGGAACTTACACGATCGGTGCGAGTCATCCATCAGCCCGTCCTACGTACTTGCCTGGGATCAGAGTCGGAACGGGCACTGAGTACGAGCTCAATCTAGCCCCAGGTGACGGCCGGCGCCTGACATTAGATGAGATTAAAGCGGCTGAAAAAACAAGCGCTGCAGGCACCGGATCAACATCAGGTTCCGGCTCAGGAGAAAGCGCAGCTGACAAGGCGAAACGTGAGGAACTGCTCCGTAAGAATGCGGAGATAGAAGCCAAGAACAAAAAGATCGAAGAATCAAACGCTGTGGTGGCGCGCACGTTTAAAGAAGGAAACGCAGCATTTGAAGCGAAGAAATATGACGATGCAATTAGACTGTACGAAGAAGGGATCGCAGCCGATCCGGGTCAGCCGGCTCTCTTAACGCAGAAGTCCGCAGCGTTGAAGAGCCGTGGCGTCGATCGCTATAACGCAGCGATTACCACCAAGGACGAAGCCGCTAAAACTCCTGGTATAGAAGCAGCGAAAGCCGACTTTCGCGCTTCCGCCGAAGCCATCAAGCAAGCGCTCGATTTGCTTAACGCCCAACCGACACCCACAGATCCCCAAGACCAGGCGCGACTCACCTCGAACAAGTTGGCGGCGCTCAGCACCAGAGCGGAAGCCATGCGTTTGTTCGTAACTAAGGTGGACCCCACTCAGGTCGACGCAGGACAGAAAGCGTATGAAGACTATCTCGCCGTCGAAACCGATCCGGCGAGGAAACTAACCGGCCAACGGGGTCTGGCGCAAATGCTCTTCGACGCTAACTCATTCGATAAGGCGCTGGCCGAGTATCAGAAACTATTAGCCACCAATCCGGATGACACGGACGCCTTAGTCAAATCAGGAATGCTGCTGTTCAACATCGGGGCCATGAACAATGACAAGGCCAAGTATCAGGAAGCGGCTAATTATCTCCAGCAATTTGTTGACAAGGCCCCTGACACAGACAAGTTTAAAGACGACGCCAAGGCGATTCTGGAAGAACTCAAGAACCAACAAAACGTGAAGGCCGAGAAGACCACTGCGACTCCGGCACGACGGCGCCGGCCATAGTTAGCCATCACCACCTTGAACACCGATGGGCTGCACGCGTCAGCGGGCGGCCCATTTCCTTGGGTGCCCCTTTTTACCCCGCCGCCCGTTTAACCTCAAGACATTTGGCTCAT
>DASSCG010000557.1:0-4165 GCA_035697925.1 Pyrinomonadaceae bacterium | reverse complement strand
TTTGGCGGCCCGTGACCGGAATCCGTGAGTCCGATCCTGGTACTGGTCCTAGCGGCGCGGGTGATGGCAATGCCTCGACGGTTGGCGACATAACCTTTTCACCGTTAGGAGCACCAGCAAGTAATCTCAATGGACCAAATTTCACACCGCCTTTCCCCGCCTATCCTTCCGGCCACGCCGGTTTTGGCGGTGCTCTTTTCCAAACGCTGCGCCGGTTCTACAGAAAAGACAAGATTCCCTTCACGTTCATCTCTGACGAATTCAATGGAGTGACCGAAGATAACAATGGGAACTCGCGTCCTTTAATTGAAAGAAGCTTTTCTTCGCTTTCTGACGCTGAGGAGGAGAACGGGCAGAGTCGCATTTATCTTGGCATTCACTGGAGTTTTGATAAGACAGAGGGAATCGCGCAGGGAAAGCGAATTGCAGATTACGTTTTCGATAACGCTTTCCGTAAGCGGCGCGGTCAGAACTAACCGGATAAGGTGATGATCAGGATCAACATCGGGCGCGTCGCATGACGATTCGCTCGCTACTCTCTGGCAATCGGTAATTACCTCTCGACCCCACGCGCACGGTTCTGACAGCGCACACCTTCCGCGGTGACCTCAATCTCTGCTTCCGGATTTCCCTTTACCAGCTCCGCCTCATAGGCATATTTCGAGCTTTATGATCTTTCCTTCCTTGAGTTCTGCGTGTATCAACTGCGGAAAGTTCACCAGGTCACGCGTGAAAGCTCGCAGGAAATCATTGCAAATTGCAAGAATCGCGGAGTCTTCGGCGAACTCCAGTTAGGAATGAGTTTTGCCGATGGGCCAGGGCAAAGATTTGGGAATTCACACTTTTGAGGCTAATAGCATGGAAAACGCCGTTTTACGAAGAAGTGAAGAACCACTCGCCCACTCACCTTTCGTCGGCCGTGGCTGCGAGATTTGGAATTCGCTGCAAAGTTTAAGAGAAGAAGTTTCTCTTGACCTACTGAGAGAAGGCCCATTGTGCCAGAGCGAGATCCTCGGTTTGCGAGAAGGCGAAGAGTCGACTGCAAACACCGGGGACATTGAGTGGTGCCATCGGGCGCAACTGGAAGCGCGGCTGCGCGAGATTACTGACGCGCAGGATCGGTTGTTGGATGGGACCTACGGGAAATGCGTCGATTGCGGTGACCAAATCTCCGTCGGTCGCCTGACGGCAGATCCGGCAGCTTATCTATGCCTTGCCTGTCAGAAACTCGTCGAGCGCCAGCAGCAAGTTTGCACGTTGTAAAGGCAATTGAAAATTACATGTCTATACCGATCGACCACATAACTTCTTTGCCGCAGCGAACCCCCTCGCAGTCTTCCAGGCGCATCAGGCAATTGAGGCATATGATAGGTAACACGCCGCTCCTTGCCATCCGATTTTCGTTCAGAGGACGGGAACGGGTCATATACGCCAAGGCCGAGCACTTGAATATGACCGGCAGCATCAAGGATCGAATGGCTTTTCATATTTTGAAGAGGGCTTATGAAGAGGGACGGATACAGCCTGGAGATACGATCGTCGAGGCTACCAGCGGCAACACCGGAATTTCATTTGCAGCCATCGGCCGGGCCCTGGGCCATCCAGTCGTAATATTCATACCCGATTGGATGAGTAAGGAACGCGTCGCTTTGATTCGCAGCTTCGGCGCGAGAATCGTTTCGGTTACTCGTGAAGAGGGTGGCTTTCTGGGAAGCATTCGGTTGACGGAGGAGTTTGCGCGAGCTGAGCGCGCTGTTTTCCTGCCCTCCCAATTCGACAATCTGGCTAATATCGAAGCGCATGAACTCACCACCGGAGCCGAAATCTGGTGGCAACTAAACTCACACTCCATTAAGCCCGATGCGTTCATCGCCGGTGTTGGCACAGGTGGAACGATCATGGGGGTCGGCAAATTTCTGCGGCGGCACAACCCGGCCATTAAACTCCATCCGCTCGAACCCGCCGAATCACCGACACTTTCGAGCGGGTTCAAAGTTGGCCAGCATCGCATCCAGGGCGTTTCCGACGAATTCATTCCTTCAATACTCAAACTCGAAGAGCTTGATTCAGTCGTCAGTGTGTCGGACGGTGACGCGATCCTTATGGCCCAGAAGCTTGCCGCAGATCTTGGCCTGGGAGTTGGCATCTCATCGGGAGCAAATTTTATTGGCGCGCTAATGGTGCAGGAAGAGCTCGGCGTTTCTGCTGTGGTCACTACTGTATTTCCGGATGACAACAAGAAGTATCTCAGCACGGCGCTACTGGAGCAGGAGCCTGTGAAGCCTGAATACATTTCTCCTGAAATCAAATTCTTGAGTTACGAGGCTCTAAAGCGAGTTTGTTACACGTGCTTTGACGAGGGATAACGACGAACGAAAAACAAAGGAATCCATTTCGTGAAAATGGGAGAAATCCGAGATTGAGATCATGATTACTCGACGTACGTTTTTGAAATACACTGGCGGTACAGCACTCACCTGGTATGCCCTAAATAAATTCGGGATTCTCAAGACACTGGCAGAAATACCCGGTGGGACACTGGATCCCAATCTGATCCCTAAGTTTCAAACACCATTGCTTATCCCGCCTGTGATGCCAAAGGCGGGAAGGATCGTCGTTCGCGGTGGTAAGAATGTTGACTACTACGAGATCTCCATGAGGCAGTTTGAGCAGCAGATTCTTCCTGCTGGTTTGCCGGCCACAACTGTCTGGGGCTATGGTGCGGTTTCGTCTGAAAGCAAGCGGGGTCTACTGCTACACAACGCTCCGTCGCTGACTATCGAGGCCCGGTGGAATACGCCGGTGCGCGTGAAGTGGATCAATGATCTCAAGGATTCAAACAATGAGTTCTTGCCGCACTTGCTGCCAGTCGATCAAACGCTGCACTGGGCCAACCCGCCTGGTGGCATATCTCGCCGGGACATTCGGCCAACCTTCGCCAGTACACCTGGTCCGTACCTTGGTCCAGTGCCGATCGTAACCCACGTTCACGGCGCAATTGGTGTCGGTGATGAATCAGACGGGTACGCGGAAGCCTGGTATCTTCCGGCTGCCAATAACATTCCGAGCGGTTTCGCCTCTGAAGGCACCTGGTACAACTTCTTTAAGGGCAAGGCTGCTACAAGTTTTGGAGCGACCTGGGGTCCGGGATTCGCTGTTTTCCAGTATCCGAATGAAAACCGTGCCTCGACTATTTGGTATCACGACCACGCTCTCGGCATGACTCGTCTGAATGTGTATGCCGGACCCGCCGGGTTCTACATCATCCGTGGTGGTCCCGACGGCGACGACGCCGTCCTGGACAGTCGATTCGGCACGCAGGCCGTGTTGCCGGGACCTGCTCCCCATGAGAACGACAAGTTTCCCCCAAACAAAACCTACTACGAGATTCCGATTGCTATTCAGGATCGATCCTTTAATGCTGATGGATCGCTCTTCTATCCGAACACCCGTGAATTGTTCGACGGGTTCACTGGACCATTCATTCCCGATACAGATCTTTCTCCCATCTGGAATCCCGAGTTCTTTGGCAACGTGATTATGGTGAACGGCAACACCTGGCCTTTCCAAAGAGTCGAGCAGCGGCGCTACCGCTTACGCTTTTTGAACGGTTGCCAATCGCGATTTCTGATTTTGGACTTCAGCAACATTCCCGGGGTGGAAGCGTGGCAGATCGGAAACGAGGGTGGCTTCCTGGCGGCGCCAGTAAACCTCACTTCTGATCACCATAACCGTCTGCTGATGGCACTCGCCGAGCGGGCTGATGTTATCGTCGACTTTTCCAAGGTTCCTGTTGGTAATTACGTCCTGGCCAACATTGGACCAGATGAACCTTTCGGCGGTGGCGAGCCGCCCGATGACTTTGACGTCGCCGATCCGGAAAGCACGGGACAGGTAATGCAGTTCCAAGTCGTCCCCGCACTGACGCCGGATCCCACGACGCCACCAATGTTTCTGCAATTACCGACGATCCTACCGTTGCCTGCACCAAACAACACGAGACGGCTGGCGCTTCTGGAAGAGATGTCGATGGTGTTTGACGGGCCCTCAGAGGCTCTGCTAGGTAACGTGGACCACACCGGAACGCCAGAGCATAAGCTGTGGGCCGATCCAGTCAGCGAGAATCCAAACCTGGGCGACACAGAGGTCTGGGAGTTTTACAACT